>JAVVPH010000094.1:0-6947 GCA_036655835.1 Oscillibacter sp. | reverse complement strand
GTGGTGGCGCTGCCGGTGGCGTCTCCGCTGGAGAGGTTCCAGTCGCAGGGGACAAAGCCCCGCCGCAGCATTTCCGAGAGAATTTCCTGATAAATGCCGTGGTTATAGGCGTTGATACTGCCGCCGGGGAAACGGAACACCGAGGGGGTCACGCCGGTGGTGTCCCGAATCAGGGTAAAGAGACGGTACTGGTCCGCCAGAAAATTTTCCACGGAGGCGTAGATGGTTTTATAGTCGTGGGAGTAGGAGTGCATCCCCAGGCTGTGCCCCGCGTTTACAATGTTGCGCATCCGCTGGAGGGATACCTCGTCCGTCCGGCCGATCACAAAAAAGGTGGCCTTCACCGACTGCTTTTCCAAAATGTCCAAAATCTCGTCTGTCCGGTCAGAGGGGCCGTCGTCAAAGGTGAGGAACATGGTTTTGTCGCTGTGGCGGTCGGCGGACAGCGGCTCCGGCGCGTAAAAATCGGGATACAGCGCCTGATAGTCCGGCGCGTCCATGGTCAGGGCGTGGCCCACGGAGTTCTGGTCGTTTTTCGGCAGTGTCCCCCCCGACTGGAGCAGGCTCAGCTCGGAAATCACGCTGTCCCGGGGGGCCGCCGCCGCGTCAAGCTCTGTTTGCAGGCCGCCTATCTGCCGCCCCCAATGCACCGCAAGTCCGGTGGGCACGACGATGGACACCACCACGCCCAGCAATATTAAATTTTTAAAAAAGCGAACGCTTCCAAAATAAGACAAGGGCGTTTCGCCTCCTTTTCCTCAAATAATTTTAGCGATGGAGAGATACATACAAAATAACACAAAATTCGAGGAGTTTCAAGGGCGTGGAGGGCCTTTGTCGAAAAAGGCGGAATTTTGCCGCAAAAAGCAGGCCGCCGCATTTTTGCGACAGCCTGCTTTTGAAAAATGTCTGGAAAAACGGAAAATTTTACAGTCTGGTGACCACGGGAATGACCATGGGATTGCGCTTGGTGGTCTTATAGAGATAGTTGGTCACGGCGGACTTCACGGCACTGCGCAGTTCGCTGTCGTCCCGATGCTTGCCCCGGGGCGCGCCGTCTGCGGCAGTGGCGGCAATGGTTTGCAGTTCCTTCATGATGCTCTCGGACTCCTTGACATAGATGAAGCCCCGGGTGATAATCTCGGGAGGCGAAAGCAGGGACCCGTCGTTGGCGGAGATGGGAAGCACCACCACCAGCATACCGTCCTCGGCCAGACGCTTCCGGTCCCGCATGACCACCGCGCCCACATCGCCCACGCCGGAGCCGTCCACATACACCTCGCCGCAGGGCACAGAGCCGTTGAGCTTGATGGTTTTGGCGGTCAGCTCAATGACAGAGCCGTTTTCGGCAATCACGATGTGGTTGCGGTCCATGCCCATATCCTGGGCCAATTTGTTGTGAATTTGCAGCATCCGCTGCTCGCCGTGGAGGGGGACGAAGAACCGGGGCTTGGTCAGCGCGTGGATAATCTTCAGTTCCTCCTGGCAGGCGTGGCCGGAGACGTGGAGCATATCGGCCCGGTCATAAATGACCACCACGCCCTTGCGGAACAGCTCGTTGATGACACGGCCCACCGTCACCTCGTTGCCGGGGATGGCGGAGGCGGAGATAATCACCTTGTCCCCCGCGCCCAGCTCAATTTGCTTGTGGGTGGAAAAGGCCATCCGGGACAGGGCGCTCATTTCCTCCCCCTGGGACCCGGTGGTGACAATGACCTGCTTGTTTTTGGGCAGACCCTTGATTTTCGCCACGTCCATCAGCACGTTCTTGGGCACCTTCATGTAGCCCAACTCCGTGGACACCCGCATCATGTTTTCCATGCTGCGGCCGGTGACGGCCACCTTCCGCCCACAGGCGGCGGCGGCATCCAGCACCTGCTGAATCCGGTGGACGTTGGAGGCGAAGGTGGTGACGATGATGCGCTCCTCGCAGTTTTGGAACTGGCGCATAAAGGTCTTGCCCACCACGCTCTCGCTCATGGTGTAGCCCGGGCGCTCCACGTTGGTGGAGTCCGCCATCAGGGCCAAAACCCCCTCCTTGCCCAGCTCGCCGAAGCGGGCCAGGTCAATCACGCCGCCGTCAATGGGGGTGGAGTCGATTTTAAAGTCGCCGGTGTGGACCACCACACCCAAGCTGGTGTGAATGGCAAAGGCCACAGCGTCGGGAATGGAGTGGTTGACATGGATAAATTCCACGTTGAATTTGCCGGCGCGAACGGGTTTGCCGGGCTCCACCACCACAAGCTTGGTGCTCTTCATCAAGCCGTGCTCCTCCAGCTTCAATTTAATGAGGCCGGCGGTAAAGCTGGTGCAGTAGATGGGCATATTGACCTGCTTGAGGACGTGGGGGATGGCCCCGATATGGTCCTCATGGCCGTGGGTGATGAACAAGCCGCGGATACGGGCGCGGTTTTTGATGAGGTAGCTCACGTCGGGAATGATGAAATCAATGCCGTATTGATCGTCTCCGGGGAAGGCCATGCCGCAGTCCACCACGATGATTTCACCGCCGGCTTCGTACACGGTCATGTTTTTGCCGATTTCGTCCAAACCGCCCAGAGGGATGACTTTTAATTTTTCTGCCATAGTATAGAGATTCTCCTTTAAATTTAAAAAAATGTGAGAAACTCCCGTGGAAATAGACGCAATGCGACAGGGGCGGATCCGTCAAAACGGCCGTTCAGGCACGCAAAACGCAGACGCCCAACCGTTCCTGCCCGGCCCCGTTTCGCCGTCAGGAGTTTGGTCGCGCCATCGCCGCATTCCAATATGGGAGTTTTTTATTAAACCGGGGCGGAAACGCGTCCGCACCAGTGAAATACAAAGTAAAAGCGGAGAAACAAGCTGCCTCTCGACGCTATATCTGACCTAGTATAGCACAAAAGGGGGCGGTTGTATACATTTTTTTGTTCCACGGAAATTCAGGAAAGGGGGGGCGGGAAATAGAGGGACCGCCGGGCGTCGTCGCAGTTTCCTCCCTGTGCCCCTGCCGCGGGAAAAGCTGTTGCGTCTTGGGCGGGAAACTGTTATACTATATCTCTATAAGTATGCCCCTGTGTGTCAATTAAAGGAGAATTCCGTAATGAATAAAAAGCTGTCCCGACTGTTGGAGCCGAATTTCAAGCTGTATTTCGCGGTGCTGGCGGCCTTTTCCCTGGTTGCCTTCGCGGCCAATCCCCTGCTGGCGGTGGGGGAGTGCGGGGTGACCGCCGCGCTGTACATCTACTTTACCAAAAGCGACCAAAAGCGCCGCCAGAGTGTTTTGCAATATATCGACAACCTCACCGGCAGCGTGGATACCGCCAGCAAATCCACCCTGATCAACTCCCCGCTGCCCATTATGGTCTTTCGCCCGGACACCGGGGAGGTCATTTGGAGCAACGAGAACTTCCTCCAGTTAGCCGGCGTGCGGGAGCACCTCTTTGAGATGAAGGTGGAGGACGCGGTGCCCGATTTTTCCGTCCAGTGGCTGTTAGAGGGCAAGCAGGAGTGCCCCCAGCGGGTGGTGATGAACAGTCACCGCTTCCGGGTGTACGGCAGCTTGGTCCGGGCCAAGGGCCGGGGGGACGAGCAAAATTTGGTTGCCACCACCTACTGGGTGGACACCACCGAGGCCGACGCCCTGAAGGAAAAATACGAGACGAGCTGCCCGGTGGTTGCCGTGCTGAATGTGGACAACTACGAGGATTTGATGAAAACCTGCGCCGATACCCAGCGCAGCGCCATTTTGGCCCAGATTGACGACAAGCTGAACACCTGGGCCGCCAGCGGCGGGATGCTGCTGAAAACCGACCGGGACCATTATCTCTACATTTTTGAAGAGCGGCACTATGCCCACTTTGTGGAGGAGAAATTCTCCGTGCTGGACACCATCCGGGACATCCATGTCAGCGAGGGGGTCCACCCCACGCTGTCCATCGGCGTGGGCCGGGGGGGCAACAGCCTGGCGGAGCTGTATAAAAGCGCCAATCTGTCTGTGGAGATGGCCCTCTCCCGGGGGGGGGACCAGGCGGTGGTCCGCAACCGGCTGGACTTTGAATTTTACGGCGGCCGGGCCAAAACCACGGAGAAACGCACCAAGGTCAAATCCCGGGTGATGGCCAACGCCCTCAGCGAGCTGATGGCGGACGCCAACCAGATTTATGTCATGGGCCACGCCTTTGCCGATATGGATTCCCTGGGCGCGGCGGCGGGACTGTGCTGTGCCGCCCGCAAGCGGGGAAAGCACCTGCAAATCGTCATGGATTTGGAGCGCAACTCCGTGGGAGCCATGCTGGACAAGCTCAAGACCTTGCCGGCCTATGCCGATGTATTCATCGCCCCCGGGGAGGCGTTTTTGAAAATGCAGCCCGGCTCCCTCCTGATTGTGGTGGACACCAACCGCCCCGACATGGTGGAAAGTCCCCAGCTGTTGGAGGCCTGCAACCGCGTGGCAGTCATTGACCACCACCGCCGGGCCGCCAGCTATATCGAAAACGCCGCGCTGAATTTCCACGAGCCCTATGCCTCCTCCACCTCGGAGCTGGTGGCGGAGCTGCTGCAATATCTGGTGGAGCCCACGGACCTTTTGATGGAGGAAGCGGAGGCACTGCTGGCGGGCATTGTACTGGACACCAAGCATTTCACCCTCCGCACCGGCGGACGGACCTTCGAGGCGGCGGCCTTTTTGCGCCGGGCCGGCGCGGATACCGCCGACGTGCAGCGAATGTTCCAAAACGACCTCCACGAGATGGTTTCTCGCTACGATATTATCCGCCGGGCAGAGCTGTATCGCAAGGACGACATCGCCCTGGCCACCGTCCCGGAGGACGGGGTGGACCGGGTCACCGCCGCCCAGGCGGCAGACGAGCTGCTGACGCTTCGGGGGGTGAAGGCATCCTTCGTCCTCTTCCACAGCGACGGGGCCGTGCAAATGTCCGCCCGGTCCTTGGGAGAGGTCAACGTCCAGGTGATTTTGGAAACCCTGGGCGGCGGCGGAAATTCCACCACCGCAGGCGGACGGGTGGAAAACGAGGACACGGAGGCGGTGAAGGAACAGCTGCTGGCTGCCATCAACGACTATTTTGAAAATTGAGAAAAAATAAGGAGAATTTGTCATGAAAGTGATTTTACAGCAGGATATTAAGAGCCAGGGTAAAAAGGGCCAGATGATTGAGGCGTCGGAGGGCTACGCCCGCAACTACCTCATCCCCCGCAAGCTGGCGATTCTTGCCACGGCGGATACCATCAACACCATGAACCTCAAGGACAAGGCCCGCAAGGCGGAGGAGGCCCGGCTCAAGGCCGAGGCACTGGACATCGCGTCCAAGCTGGAGGGCTGCATGGTCAAGCTCACCGCCAAGGGCGGCAGCGGCGGGCGGCTGTTTGGCGCAGTCACCGCCAAGGAAATTTCCGAGGGCCTGAACAAGCAGTGCGGCATCGACATCCCCAAGCAAAAGCTGGCGTTGGAGGACCCCATCAAGGCCTTTGGCACCTTCCAGGTGAAGGCCAAGCTGGGCTTTGACGTGGCGGGCATCGTCAACGTGATGGTGGTCGAGGAAAAATAAGCAGACTGTTTCCCGCCCCGGACCACAGGGGAAACAGCCATCGGAAAAGGGGAAATCACAATGGCAATCGACGAACTTCTTCTCCGGCAAATGCCCCACAGTCTGGAGGGTGAGCAGGCGGTTTTAGGCTCCATGCTCATCGACCCGGACTGCGTCAAGGACGTGATGGACAAGCTCCAGCCCAGCGACTTCTATCTCCGGCAGAACCGGGAGATTTTTGAGACGATTTATACCATGTTCACCTACGCCCGCCCCATCGACGGTATTACCGTGGCGGAGACGATGCAAAAAAACGGCATTTACGACGAGAATACCACCCGGTCGTACCTGGCCCAATTGATGGAGATCACCCCCACCGCCGCCAACGTGATGGAGTACGTGGCCATTGTCCGGGACAAGTCCCTGCTGCGGGGCGTGGCCCAGGCCGCCGCCGATATCACCGCCATGGTGCAGGAGGGCGCGGGGGAGGCCGGGGATATTTTGGAGGCGGCGGAGCAAAAGGTCTATTCCGTCCGCCGGGGGCAGAGTGCCCAGGACATGGTGCCGCTGCGGATGGTGCTGCCGGATGTGCTAGACCGCCTCAGCGAAATGAGCGAGAGCGGCAACGGCCTGCCGGGGCTTTCCACCGGCCTTTCCGCCGTGGACCAGAAAATTACCGGACTCAACAAATCCGACTTACTGCTGCTGGCCGCCCGACCCGGTATGGGCAAGACCTCCATGGCCTTGAACGTGGCGCTGAACGTGGCGAAAAACTCCCAGAAAACCGTGGCGATTTTCTCCCTGGAAATGTCCCGGGAGCAGTTGGTGATGCGGCTTTTATCCACCGAGGCCCTGGTGGACAACTACAAGCTGAAAACCGGCAATCTCCGGGAGACGGACTGGGAAAAAATTGCCACCGCCGCCACGGTCCTAAACCAGTTGGATGTCCGCATTGACGACAATCCCATGCTCTCCGTGGCGGATATGAACGCCAAGTGCCGGCGGCTGGACAATCTGGGCTTTGTGGTCATTGACTATCTGCAATTGATGACCTCCGCCGGCGGCAAAAGCCACGGCGGGGACAACCGCCAGCAGGTGGTGTCGGATATGTCCCGGATGCTGAAAATCATGGCGAAGGAGCTGAATATCCCGGTGATGTGCTTGAGCCAGCTCTCCCGCGCCAACGAAAAGCGGGACGATAAGCGGCCCATGCTCTCCGATTTGCGGGAATCCGGCGCCATTGAGCAGGACGCGGATATTGTCATGTTCCTGTATCGGGACGACTATTATAATGAGGACTCCGAAAAGCACAACATTGCCGAGTGCATCGTGGCGAAAAACCGCCACGGCGAAACCGGCAAAGTGGAGCTGCGGTGGATGCCGGAATACACCACGTTTTCGACCTTGGAGAATCACTACGAT
>JAVVPH010000093.1:0-7042 GCA_036655835.1 Oscillibacter sp. | reverse complement strand
CCGGTACCGCCGCCTGGTGTCCGCCTGCGATTTTGAAACCATGGTGTCGGAAACTTACAGCGCCAGCTGTATGCAGCGAAGGGACCGCTATATGGTGGACCACGCCTCGCTGCTCATCGCCGCCTTCGACGGCACGGCGGGGGGCACCCGCTACACCATGGAATACGCCATGCGCCGAGGGCTGGACATGGTGGATTTGCCCATTGTTCTGCCGGAGAAATAGGAGCCTCCCCACCGAGTCGGCAGGGAGGCTCCTTTTGTTTTCTGTGGTTTAGTCTGGATTGAGCTGCTGAACCAGCTTGGCAATCAGCTCCACGGCGTGGCGGCGCAGGACTTTGGAGCCGGTGAAATTCTGCGTATCCAATACAATTCCGTGGTCCTTCGCACAGCGCAAAAGCGCCGCTCCGCTCACCTCGAGGGGGAGCTGTTTCTCTTCGCAGGCCTGCCGCGCAAGCTGCACCATTTCCTTGTAGTCCAGGTGCCGCTCCGCTTTCAAACGCGCCGGAGTGCACAGCATCAGCGCAAATTCATCGGAGGTAATGGCGCGCTCCCCGTGGAAGGTGTTGTTGGGGTAGCCCACGATATGCCCGCGCTTGAGCAGCGCTTGGATATATGTCAGCTCCGCTGCATCCGCCGCCACATCCTCAAAGGCGGACATGGCCAACAGCTCGGAAACCGTTACAACCTGATACCCCGCCTTGCGCAGCAATTCCAATTGCTTGGGAAGCGCATGGGCAATGGGGGTTTCAAGGCTCATGTTGCAGCCGTCCTTTTGGAAGATGATCATGCCGTTCAGGCTGTCGGGGTTTTCCGCCAAAGCATCTGCAATGGGGGCCACCATCTTTTCCACCGCCGCGTCATAATTTTCCCCCGTGGGCAGCCAGCCGCCGCCGTCAAATTTTGCGCCCATATACTGGTAGCCCATCACCCGGTATGCGTCATACGAGGTTGCGCCGTCGGGAATATGGTCGATATAATGGGGGGGGCGGGAGAGCTTCATCTCGTAGCCAAACCGGTCCTTCATATACCGGTCCAACGCGGTTAAATCGCCCAGAACCTCCTCCAAGGTCAAAAAGTGCTTTCTGCCGCCATAAACCGCGCGCATAGGCCCAAAGAGCCGGTGTACGTAGCCGTGGTTGGTGATTTCATGGCCCTCCGCCAAAATGCGGCTAATCAATTCCGGCTGATTGACCGCGCCCGCCAGCTTGTCCTGTCCAAAGCGGGGATAATGATCGTAGCCCACGCCGCTCCACGAAAAATCGTCGAGCTTTCCCTCTGTGTCGGGATAGTTATCGGCAGTGGTTCCAATCACGTCAAAGGTGCCCTTTGCGCCGTACTCCTTCAGGGTGTCCAGGAGTACCTCGGTCAAGCCGCGCTGGTCGGTCCAAGGCTTGGGCGGCATGGCGCAGGGCCCGTCGTCAAAGGTCATGGCGCAAAATCTGCCCCCTGCGGGCGGTGCCACAAACTCCACGCGGCGCACCGGTGACAGGTGTTTTCCCGCTTGAGCGCGCTTATATTTTTTGAGCTGCCCATTTACTTTCCGTGCCAAAGAATACAGAAACATGATCAATCACTCCATTTTTTATTGATTGCGGCTGTACGGTGTTACGCCGAAAGCGCAGGGAAAGAGCATCGACAAACGCAAAACCAGCTTGACAGCGTGTTTGCAGGCGGTTCCATAATGCCCCGATGCCAGATTTTTATAAATCTGGCTTGCGGACATCACCATGGGGTTGGTGGGGCGGGAGACAATTTTGGGATGATTTCCCAGGGCCGCCAAGATTTTTTCTTTGGTATAGGGCCTTTGAATGTCTAACTCCACGTAGCTCCGCCCAATTTCAAACAAAAAGTGGCTGTCGCTTCCCGCCGTTTGCAGGTCTGCCCCCCGGGCCGCTTCGGCTGCCATTTGATTGGCCGTTCCGTGGGCGCGGTAGCCGGAGCGGGAATTTGCGGCCTCTATGCCGTCAAAAGCGCTGAGAATGGAAGGGTCTACCGCCTTTCCATCCGCGAAAGGGTGGGCTAAAACTGCCTGCCCGCCCAGGGTGTGAATCGCCGCGATGACCTCCCGATAGGGATAGACGCCCTCGTACATTTTCAAACCCAGCGTCTCAATATGCGCATCCGTAAACAGCGCTAAAACGTGACCAATATCCGTGGAATATTCCGCCCCGGAAATGATATAGATGCCGCTGCTCTCCAGCGCTTCCAGGACGGCCCGGGGCATCACGCGATTGTGATTTGCCAGCACAATGGCATCCATTCCCCTGCGTTTTGCCGCCGCTATAATTTTCTCCGGCTTGGATGCGCTGTCTGCGGACAAATCGGAATGGACGTGCATATCGCATTTCATCAGCTACCCCTCCTGAGCAAATTGGCGAGATAGCGGAAGTATGGTTTGCAGTCGTGCCGGTCAAACAGGCCCTCCCGCACCGAGGGGTCCACGCAATCGGCCAAATACTGTCCCAGAAAGCGCAGCTTGTGTTCACTGCGTTTCAGATAGCCGGGAAAGGCCAGCAAATCCTGGGGGAGGAAGCGCATGACCTGCCCCACCCGATATTGGGGTGTGCAGGTTTCGGGGTCAAGGACTGCCGCTGTGCCCTGGGCGGTTGCGACCAAGCTCTCATAAAAAGAGGAGCCTGCCACCGCCACCAAGGGGGAGGTCCCCCAAAAGCGGGGGTTGATTTCCATGAGCTTTGGCTGCGCTAAACTGCCTTTAAATTCAACCATTGCAACACCTGTAAAGCCTATCTCCTTGAGTAGCTTGCAGGCGTGTAAAAGCAGGGGACGGTTAAAAATGGCACGGCAGCAGGCGGAGGGTCCGCCGGCGATGGGATATTCCCGTATCCGCTGGTGACAAATAAAATCCGTCAACTCTCCCGCCTGATTTAGAATGACGGACACGCCAAAGCCCGCGCCCTCCACATATTCCTGGGCGATGGGAGCGGACTGGTTTTGGTCCATCTTCTCATAAACCTGCAACAACTGGGCCTCGGTTTTCACGATTTGGTAGCGCTGCGCCGGCTTTAGTCCCAGCATTTCCCCGTTTTGGTATTTCACAACGCAGGGGTAGGTCATATTTTGAGCCAATTCCGCCAGACTTCCAAACTCGTCTATGGTAGACGAAATGGGTGTTGGCACGCCAATTTTCTTGGCCAGCGCCAGCACCTCACGCTTGTTGTCCGCCAGTTGCAGTGCCCTTGGCGTGGGCGCGAGATAATCGGCAAGCGCGTGAATCTCCGTATGCTCGGCCAAAATGCCCAGGGTGCGCCGCCCCACCGGGATGATGACCGGTTTGCGCGCACAGCTCTTGGCAAGGCGGGAAAGCTCCGTAAGCAGGGCGTCGGTATCGTGGGGGAGGGCTACTGTTGCATCGGCATATTTTGAAAAAAACCCCAACGCTTTGCCCGGGTCTGTGGTGTCATATTCAATGGCTGTCACGCGATTGCCGCTTTGGTGAAGCACGCGAATCACCGGCACAGCCATTCTGTATTTTACATCCGTCACAAAAATATCATTCATCTGTCCGCTCATCCTCTCAGACCTGTCTCTTTTATGTAGTCTACAACAAATTCGCTGTCACTGCAACTTTTTTAAGGCAATCCCGCATAATCCCGCACAAAGTACGACAAAGGCGGCAGTGGTACTCTGCCGGTCGGTGCCTTCTCGCTTGTTTGAAAAAAATGGAATATAGCAGGGAAATGGTATTTTTTCAGCGGACAGCACCATCAGCGAATGGGACAAAAAATCGACGCAGAACAAAAAGCGTGTTCTGCGTCGATGGCGTCACAAACGGCCCTTGGGATGGCGTGGGATGGGTGCTTCTATTTCCCGCAGCCGCCGCAGTGGGCGCAGTCCCCGCCGCAGCCGCCTTTATGGCGGAGGCAGGACCGCAGGGCGAAGCCCAGCCAAATGGCCAGACCCAGTAAAATAAACCCTTCCATAGAACGCTCCTTACACAAAAAATAGTGCGATGCGATATGCCGCAAGGGCAATCACCCAAGCCACCGCGCACTGGGAAAACGCCACGCCGGCGGCTTTCCAGCCGGAGCCAAGCTCTCGCTTTACCGCGGAGATGGCGGCAATGCAGGGGGTGTACAGCAGGGTGAATACCAGAAAGCTCACGGCGGTGGCGGTGGTGAACAATCCGCCCAGGGCCGCCGCCACGTCGGCGGAAGCGCCGGTGAGAATCCCCAGGGTGGAGATGACGGACTCCTTGGCGATGAACCCGGTAATCAGGGCGGTGGACACCCGCCAGTCCCCAAAGCCCAGGGGGGCAAACAGCGGCGCGACCCATGCGCCCATGACGGCCAGCAGACTGTTTGCGCTGTCGGCTACCACGTTGAACCGGGCGTCAAAGGTCTGCAAAAACCACACGATGATGGTGGCCACAAAAATGACGGTGAACGCCCGTGTCAAAAAGTCCTTCGCCTTGTCCCAACACAGCAGCCACACACTTTTCAGCGAGGGAAAGCGGTAGTTGGGCAGCTCCATGACAAAGGGAATCGGGTTGCCCCGGAAGAGGGTGTGGCCCAAAATTTTGGCGGCAAAAATGCTCACTAAAATGCCCAACAGATATAAGCCCATCATCACAATCGCCCCATTTTTGGGAAAGAAAGCGGCGGTAAACACCGCATAGATGGGGATTTTGGCGGAACAGCTCATAAAGGGCGTCAGCAAAATGGTCATCCGCCGGTCCCGCTCTGAGGCCAGCGTCCGGGTGGCCATAATGGCGGGCACGGAGCAGCCAAAGCCGATGAGCAGCGGCACGATGCTTCGGCCGGACAGACCGATTTTTCGCAGGAGCTGGTCCATCACAAAGGCCACCCGGGCCATATAGCCGGTGTCCTCTAAAATGGAGAGGAAGAAAAACAGCACCACAATCAGGGGCAGAAAGCTCAGCACACTGCCAACGCCGGCGAACACGCCGTCAATCACCAGACTGTGGACCACCGGGTTGATGCCGTAGGCCGTCAGCCCGGCATCCGCCACGGCGGTGAGAGCGGCAATGCCGGAGGCCAGCAAATCCGAGAGAAAGGCCCCGAAAACGTTGAAGGTCAGGTAAAAAATCGCCAGCATAATGGCAAAAAAGAGGGGGAGCGACAAATATTTTTGGGTGACCACCTGGTCAATGGCGGCACTGCGGGTCCGCTCCCGGGACTCCCGGCATTTTACCACAGTCTCCCGGCAAACCCGCGCGATGAAATCATAGCGCATATCCGCCAGGGCGGCATTGCGGTCCAAGCCCCGCTCCTCCTCCATTTGGAGAATGGCGTGCTCCAACAGCTCCAACTCATTTTGGTCCAAATGCAGTTTTTCAATCACCTCTGGGTCCTCTTCAATCAGCTTGGCGGCGGCAAAGCGGACCGGCAGCCCGGCAGAGCGGGCGTGGTCGTCAATCTGGTGGCACACCGCATGGATACAGCGGTGGACCGGACTGTCCTTGGGGCAGAAATCCAGCGTTTCCGGCATCTCCCGATTCCGGGCCACCCGCAGTGCGTCCCGGACCAGCTCGTCCACGCCCTCGTTTTTGATGGCGCTGATGGGAACCACCGGAATGCCCAGCAATTGGGCCATTTTTTTCACGTCGATGGTGCCGCCGTTGCCCTGGACCTCGTCCATCATATTCAGCGCCAGCACCATGGGGATGCGCATTTCCATGAGCTGCAGGGTCAAATAGAGGTTCCGCTCAATATTGGTGGCATCCACAATGTTGATGAGGGCATCGGGCTTTTGTCCCAGAATGAAGTCCCGGGTGACCAATTCCTCCGGCGTGTAGGGCCGCACGGAATAAATGCCCGGCAAATCCACCACGGTGCAGTCCTTCTGCCCCCGGATGCTGCCGGATTTTTGCTCCACCGTCACGCCGGGAAAATTTCCCACGTGTTGGTTGGAACCGGTGAGCTGGTTGAACAGCGTGGTTTTTCCGCAGTTCTGATTGCCTGCCAGAGCAAAAATCATCGGCTTACCTCCACATCAATGTTGTGGGCATCCTCTTTGCGCAGTGTCAGGGAATAGCCCCGGACCCGCAGCTCCATGGGGTCGCCCATGGGGGCGATTTTCTCTATCTGCACCGGGGTGTGGGGAATCAATCCCATATCCAGCAGCCGGCAGCGCAGGGGTCCGCTTCCGCCCACAGAGGTGATGATGGCCTCTTGGCGCAAGGGTAAGGTATCCAGCGTCATGTTTGGTTCCTCCTCAAGGTTAGTATCTTCTAACTGTGAAAAGTTTACCACAACTAACTTTATTCGTCAAGCACCTCTTGCGAAAAAAGTCGCCGCTGTGCTATACTGACCAACAGAGATCAGTTTGCACCCGGACAGAGGGACAAATTTACCAAAAAATGAGAAGGAGCGCGGCGCTATGCTGACATTCAACCATTTTAATTTTAACGTTTCCGATTTGGACCAATCCCTGGCCTTTTACAAGGACGCACTGGGCCTGGAGCCTGTGGGAGAGCGGAAGGCGGCGGCGGATGGCAGCTTTGTCATCGTGTATCTGGGGGACGGAAAAACGGATTTTCGTCTGGAGCTGACATGGCTCAAGGACCATCCCCAACGGTATAATTTGGGGGAGTGCGAGTTCCATTTGGCTCTCCGGGCGGAGGACTACGCCGCCGTCCACCAAAAGCACGCGGACATGGGCTGTATCTGCTTTGAAAATCCTGCCATGGGCATCTATTTCATTGTGGACCCAGACGGCTATTGGCTGGAAATCATCCCCACCCGCTGAGGAGAAACTACCGGAATAGAAGGGGTTGTAAAAAATGTTTACCATAAAAACAATGCTCTTGGGCATCACGATTATTTTGCTGACTATTTTAATACACCTGTTTATTGAGGACGGACTGATCACCGATTTCATTGCCGTTTTTGGCTTGCTGTTTGTACTGGTGGGATATTTTTTAAACGACAAAAAAGACTAGGGAACCTCTGAATAAATCCCAACCCACGTCTTGGCGGCATCTTTTCCGTATGGAATCGCCAAAAACCCTTGAAATACGTCAGTATTCCTGCGCGTTTTTGGCTCGCCAGACAGAAAATCC
>JAVVPH010000092.1:0-7079 GCA_036655835.1 Oscillibacter sp. | reverse complement strand
ATGAAGAAGTTTCTTGCAGTACTTTTGGCGGCGTTGATGACCGCTTCCGTGCTGACCGCCTGCGGCGGCAGCGATACCCCGCCCGCTGATAAGGGCGAAACCCCCGTGGAAGCCCCCAAGGGCGGCGATTTGAAATTCACCACCGGCGGCGACCAGGGCACATACTACGGCTTTGGCTCCGTGGTGGCCGGTCAGGTCAGCAATTCCACCGCCACCACCGTCACCGCCATCACCTCCGGCGGCTCTCAGGCCAACATTGAGGTGATGGAGGACGGCGACGCCCAGTTGGGCTTTGTCCAGTCTGACGTGATGGCCTATGCCTACAACGGCACCAATCTCTTTGACGGCGCCGCCGTCACGGATATTTCCACCGTGGCCGCGCTGTACATGGAGCAGGTTCAGATTGTCACCTGCGACCCCGATATTAAGACCGTGGCGGATTTGAAGGGCAAAAATGTCTCCGTCGGCGCGCCCGGTTCCGGCGTGTTCTACAACGCTGTGGATATTCTGGGTGCATACCAGCTGGACGTGGAAAAGGACATCACCGCCACCTACGAGAGCTTTGGCGACAGTGCCGAGAGCTTGAAGGACGGCAAGATTGACGCCGCTTTCGTCGTGGCCGGCGCACCCACCACCGCCATCACCTCCCTGGCCACCTCTAAGCCCGTGTACCTTGTGAGCTTGGACGACGCCCATATTGACGCGCTGATTGCCGCCTCCCCCTATTACAGCAAGTACGTCATTCCCGCCGACGCTTATGGTCTGGACGTAGACACCAACACCGTGGCAGTGGGCGCTGTGGTTGTCGCCCGGGACGATGTGTCCGAGGAGGATGTGTACAACTTCGTCTCCGGCATTTTTGAGAACATGGAGACCATTGCCGCCGCCCATGGCAAGGGCAACGAGCTGAATCTGGACTTTGCCGCCTCCGTCACCGCCGTGCCCTACCACGCCGGCGCTGTCAAGTATTTTGGGGAAAAGGGCATCACCGTCCCCGCAAAGTAAGATCCTTTACGGAAACTGAACGGATTTCCACCCCGATACGCCGCGCTTTGGCGGGATTTGGGAGGAAAACAGACTGCGGCGGGACTTTCTCGCCGCAGTCCTTCCGTTTTTAAAACGATTTATACGCAGGCGGCGCAGATCCCTTCGCGTCCTGCAAACCAAAGACAGGGCGCGGGGCGATGTGTGCCGCGTACATCGCAATCAAGGAAAAGAGGAGAAAACATGAGTTTTTGGAAGAAGAAAACGGAAGAGCCGGCCGTCAATCCCCAGACTGCCCCGCCGGAGGCAGGCACCTTGGAGGATGTGGAGGCGGTCATGAAAAAATATGACCGGGAATCCAATATCCGGGTCTGGGAGGGCACGCCCAAGCAGATTGTCCGCTGGGTGATGGTGCTTTTTTCTGTATACAGCATCTGCGTGACGCTGTTTGTCTCCGGCTTGCGGGAGACGCGGCTGTCCATGTTCCTGGGGGTGATTCTGGTGATTGGCTACCTGAATTTCCCGGTGAAAAAGGGCCATGTCCGGGTCAACCATATGCCCTGGTACGACATTTTAATTATGGTGGCGGGGTCCGGGTGCTTTTTCTATTTTGCATTCAACGCCCATGCCATTTTGAAGCTGGCCACCCGGGTCACCAAAAATCCCGTGATGGTGGTCATCGCCGTGGTGGGAATTTTGTCCCTGATGGAGCTGTGCCGCCGCAGCGTGGGCCTGCCCATTCTCTGCGTGGTGGGCGCGCTATTGGTATACACCTTCGCCACCGTCCGGCCCCAAAAGGTGATTTACGATTTGTTTTACACCACCTCCGGCGTGATGAATACCCCCATTGACGTGTGCGCCAAGTACATTGTGGTGTTTATCATCTTCGGCGCGTTTTTGGAGCGCACCGGCATTGCCGCGTTCTTTATTGACCTGGCAAACTCCGTGGCCGGGTCCTCCGCCGGCGGTCCCGCCAAGGTGGCGGTTATTTCCTCCGCCCTGTGCGGCATGGTGTCCGGCTCCTCGGTGGGCAACACCGTCACCACCGGCTCCGTCACCATCCCCATGATGATTAAAACCGGCTACAAGCCGGAATTTGCCGGCGCGGTAGAGGCCTCCGCCTCCACCGGCGGTCAGATTATGCCCCCCATCATGGGTGCCGCCGCCTTTTTAATGGCGGAATACATGAATGTGCCCTATGCGGAGGTGGCTGTCCGGGCCATTTTGCCTGCGGTGCTGTACTTCACCGGCATTTATATCGCCGTCCATTTGGAGGCAAAGAAGCTGGGGCTGAAGGGCATTCCCAAGGACCAGCTTCCCAAAATAGGCGTGCTGATGAAAAAAATCTATCTGCTGCTCCCGCTGGTGGTGCTGATTGTGCTGGTGTCCACCAACATGAAAACCATGCAGACCTCCGCCGCCATCGCCATTTTGGCCACCATTGTGGTGGGCGCGCTGAACAAGGACAATCGGATTACCTTCAAAAAAATTATTGACGCGTTGGAGGCCGGCGGCAAGGGGACCATCACCGTGGCTGTGGCCTGCGCCATGGCGGGTATCGTGGCGGGCTGCATCACCTCCACGGGCCTGGCCTCCAAGCTGATTTCCGGCATTGTCAACGTCTCCGGCGGCCACGCCATCGTGGCGCTGGCCCTGACCATGGTGTGCTGCATCGTGCTGGGCATGGGCGTGCCCACCACCGCCAACTACTGCATCATGGCGGCCACCTGCGCCCCCATCCTGATTAACCCCGCCATCGGCATTCCCACCATGGCGGCCCATTTCTTCGTGTTCTACTTCGGCATCGTGGCGGACATCACCCCCCCCGTGGCCCTGGCGGCTTACGCCGGTTCTGCCATTGCCAAGTCTCCGCCTATGAAAACGGCCCTCACCGCCACCCGGCTGGCCATCGCGGCCTTTGTGGTGCCGTATATCTTCGCGCTGAACCCCGCCATGCTGTTTATCGACACCAATGCCTTTGAGGTGGTGCAAATCATCATCACGTCGCTGGTGGGCCTGTTCGGCCTCGCGGCGGCGCTGAACGGCTTCCTCTATCGGCCCATCCACCCGGTGCTGCGTATTTTAATGGCGGTGGGCGGACTGTGCATGATGATTCCCGGCACCCTCACCGATATTTTGGGCCTGGTGGCCGCAGGCAGCGTGATTTTCTATCAGCGCGCCGCCGCCAAGCGGGAGGCGCTTCCCAAGACCGAATAAAGCGCAGAGGCTGTTGCACAGCGGGCCGGTCAAGACTTCCCACAGGCGTGATGGATGGAAAACACCCCATCCGCTGTGGGGGACTTGACTCCCCGCCATTGTGCGGCAGCCTCTTTTTCGCCATCCGGGCGCTGCGCGGGGCAACGGAAATTGCCGGAGAGGGAGGGGAAACTTTTTACCGCCCAGCTCCGTCTAAAAGAAATAAGGCAGTTTCAATTGATACCCATATTGAATGAAAACCGTGGGGTTTTCATTTGCCATGCGGTGCATGGCAGCGGGCGTGTCCGCAAATAGGTCGTCAATGTTATGTCCTGCGCCGCAAAGCGCGGCGGAACGCCCTGATTTCCGGATGAAAAACGGATGCAATCCATTCATTGAATCATAGGATTACAACGGGACGTTTCAATTTGTAACTGTTTTGTTGTTGCTTTACACCCACAACTGTACTAATATGAGCAATACACTTGAAGGATCATGAAGAAGAGGAGAATATCGCAATGGCAGAAGTCAAAAACCGTGAGCCGGAAGAGGCTCTGACACAGGAAAATGCCGCGTCGGAAATCGTGGCGGAGGAGACTGCTTCGGCGGAGAAAATCGCCGTGGCGGGGGACCCTGCGGCGAAGGTCGGCAAATTGCGCACGATGAAGAATAAATGGAAGGGCCTGCCCAAGAAAAAACGGAGAAAAATCATCCGCCTCAGCGTGATTGTGCTGGTGATTTTGGCGGCGGCGGTGCTGCTGTTCAAGCTTTTCGGCAACAAACCCGCGGACAAGGGCGAGGTGGTGACGGACACCGTGCAATACGGCACCATCACCAGCGTGGTCAAGGGCAGCGGTCTTACCAAGGCCAAGAGCAGCCAGACCATCACCCTCACCACTGCGGGCACCGTGCTGGACGTACTGGTCACCGAGGGCCAGCAGGTCACGGCGGGCACGCCCCTGTTCACCATTGACTCCGAGGCCGCCCGCACCGCCGTGCAAAAGGCGGAAACCGCCGTCAACGGCTACGAAAAACAGCTCCGCGCCGCCGAGAAGGACATCGCGGGACTGAACTTGGCCCCCGGCTATCCCGGAAAGCTGATGGAGGTCGTGAAGCTCAATCCCGGCGACAGCATCACCAAGGGCCAGAAGCTGGCCAAGCTGTCGGATGACACGGTTTTGCGCTTGCAGCAGTATTACAGCTACGCCTATGCCGGGGACATTCACGCCGGGCAGAGCGTCTCTGTCTCCATCCCCGCCCTGATGACCACCCTCACCGGCAAGGTGGAGGCGGTGCACAAGGTCAACCGCATCACGCCGGAGGGCTCGTCCCTGTTCGCGGTGGACATCACCGTGAAAAACCCCGGCTCCCTGACGGCGGATATGGTGGCCTCCGCCACCGTCACCGCCGGCGGCGAGACGGTCTATCCCTACGAGGCCGGCAAGCTGGCCTACAACCGCACCGGCGATTTGGTCTCCACCGTCAACGGCACCGTCATTTCCAGCAGCTTGGTGGATTACCTTCAGGTGAGCCCCGGTCAGGTGCTGGTCCAAATTGACGGCGAGGACAGCGAGGCGGAACTGTTTGCGCTTCAGCAGTCCTTGGAGGAAGCCCAGAAGACCTTGGAAACCGCCCGGAAAAACTTGGCCAACTGCAACGCCGTGGCACCCATCGACGGCAAGGTCATCGGCCTTACCATCAAGGCGGGGGACCCGGTGGCCGCCAACACCGCCGTGATCTCCATCTCCGATACCTCCACGATTATTGTCAACGCCACTGTGGATGAGCGGAATATCAGCTATGTCAAGGCCGGTATGTCGGTGGATTTGGACCAGTGGGGCACCATGTTCACCGGTATGGTGGAATCCGTCAGTCTGTCCAGCACCGTGGCCAACGGCGTTGCCACCTATCCCATGGTGGTGATGGTGGACAATGCCGAGGGCACCGTCAACATCAACAGCAGCATCAGCTATTCTCTGGTGGCCAGTGAAAACGACAACTGCCTGGTGCTTCCGCTCCAGTGCGTGAAATCCGTTCCCCTGGACGACGGCAGCATTGCCAACGTGGTGTTTGTCAAGGGCAGCAAGCCGGACAACGCCATTGAGCTGACCACCCCTGTGGAGGGGATTCCCGAGGGCTACTGGCCGGTGCAGGTGGAAATCGGCATCTCTGACAATTATAATGTGGAGATTCGCTCCGGCGCGGCGGAGGGCACCGAGGTCTTTACCCAGGTGCAGACGCAGAATAGCTACGGTTGATAGGAAAAAACTATGTTAATACAACTGAAAGACGTACATAAAATCTACGCCGAGGGATTGGAGAGCGAGGTTCGCGCCCTGGATGGGGTGAGTCTCACCATCGACCGAGGTGAGTTTGTGGCCATCGTGGGCCAATCCGGCTCCGGCAAGTCCACCATGATGAACGTACTGGGCTGTCTGGATATTCCCACCCACGGCGACTATCTGCTGGACGGCGAGGATGTGCGGGATTTGACGGACAAGGAGCTCTCCCACATCCGCAACAAGCAAATCGGCTTCATTTTTCAGCAGTACAACCTGATTCAGGATTTGACTGTGCTGGAAAATGTGGAGCTGCCCCTGATTTATCAGGGCATCAATGCCGACGACCGCCACGATTTGGCGGTGGAGGCGTTGGAGCGGGTGGGCTTGGGGGACCGATCCAAGCACAAGCCCACGGAGATGTCCGGCGGGCAGCAGCAGCGGGTGGCCATCGCCCGGGCCATCGCCACCAAGCCCCCCATCATCATGGCGGATGAACCCACCGGCGCGCTGGACTCCCACACGGGCAGCGAGGTATTGCACTTTTTGCAGCAACTGAATAAAGAGGGCAGCACCATTATCCTCATCACCCACGACAACGGCATCGCCGCCACCGCCCGCCGGGTGGTCCGGCTCACCGACGGAAAAATTGTGGAAGACCACACCCAGGAGGTGGATTGGCTGTGAATATTCGTCAGGCCATCAAAATGGCGTGGAAATCCATCTGGGGCAAAAAAGGCCGGTCCATCCTGACCATGCTGGGCATCATCATCGGCATCGCCTCCGTTATGACCATCGTGTCCGTGATGAACGGCATGAACGAAATTACCATGAAGCAGTTTGAGGCCATGGGCCGCAACCGCATCACCGTGTCGGTATACAGCAATGTTTACGACGAGAAGGGCAATCCCAAAGCGACGCCGATTTTCGACGATTTGTATGCTTACTGCAACGGATTGCAAAAATATATTCTGGGTGTGACCCCCACCAGTCAGGCGGGCAATATCACCATGATATACGGCACTAAAAATACTGCCAATATGCAGTATGAATGGCAGGAGGACGGCACTGTCAAGGGCGACATTCCCCCCAACATTTTTTACGGCAGTGACCAATACGGGATTTGCAACAACTTCAAAATTGAAAAGGGCCGGGACTTGACCTACCTCGACATGAAGAACTATAATCAGGTGTGTGTCATGGGGGCGAAAGCCGCCACCGCGTTCTTCGGCTATGCCGATCCCGTGGGCCAGGAGGTCCAGCTCAACGGCCTGCCGTTTTTGGTGGTGGGCACCTACGCCGCCAAGGACCCGGACTCCGCGTGGTCCCAGGACAATATGGTGGTGATTCCCTACGTTGCCAGCCGGGTGCTGGGCGGGGGAAACAACATGACGGAATTTTTGGTGAAGGCCAAAAGCGCCGAAGCCGCCGTGGAGGCCACCTCCCGCATCAGCGGATTTTTGGCCGGCATTATCAGTCCCAATCAGGGCGGTTACAACGTGCAAAGCGACAACCAGTGGCAGGACAACAGCAACGAGTACACCACCATGATGGGTCTGGTGCTGGGCGGCATCGCCGCCATCTCCCTTCTGGTGGGCGGCATCGGCATTATGAATATCA
>JAVVPH010000091.1:0-7200 GCA_036655835.1 Oscillibacter sp. | reverse complement strand
GATGGCGCGGATACCGGCTGTTTCCCCCGGATTGCATGAAAATCCGCCTGACGAACGCATCGTCAGGCGGATTTTTGAACAGAGTCGAGGGGCGCGGACACCGGCAAATCGCCGCAGGTGCAGACTGTCCCGCCGGGAGCGGTTCCGCGCTTGCCGGCCGTCGGCGATTGCCTTTGCACGGACGGGGACAGGCCAACGATGGGCTGGACGAGGACACGCTGGGCGGCGGCAATCGGCCTTTGCGCAGAAGGGGAACAAGGGCTTAGAGCGTCAGTCCCACGGTGCGCATCAGCTGCTCCACCTGGTGGGCGGTGGCTTCCTCCCCGGCGCAGGAGGCCACAATCAAATCGGCGTACCGGGCATAGAGCGGTTGGCGCTGCTCATAAATCTCCCGCAGGGTCATACCGGCGGGAGCGGCAATGCCCCGGTCCACCAAATCCTCCGGCATCCGGTCGTTGATTTGGGAGAGGGGCGTTTCCAGCCAGATGATGACGCCGTTTTCCCTGAGATGGGTCATGGCGACCTCCGAGAGGACCATACTGCCGCCGGTGGCGATCACGGTATTCTCGCAGTCCACCGCCGCGCCCACCCGGCTCTCCAGGTCCAAAAAGGCCCCCAGGCCCTCGGTCCGCAAAAGATCGGGCAGGGACTTGCCGCCCGCCGCCGCGATGAGGTCATCCACGTCCACAAAGGCATAGCCCCGCTTGTCTGCCAACGCGCGGCCCACGGCACTTTTGCCCGTACCGGGCATCCCAATCAGTACAATATTTTTCAAGTCAATCCAATCCGTTCACAATTTGGTCGGGCTTATGTCCGTCCACCACCCGCTCGGCATTGCGCCACATATGCAGGTGCGCCCGGCGGAAGCTGGCCTGGGTAATCCCGCCCAGATGGGGCGAGAGCACCACCTTGTCCCGGGCGGCTGCGGGCAAATCCACCAACAGATGGCTGGCGGGGGTCGGCTCCGGGACCAACGTATCCAAGCCCGCGCCGGCAATCCCGCCGGCAAGCAGGGCCTCTCGCAGGGCGGCGCTGTCCACCAGCTCGCCCCGGGCGGTGTTGATGAGGTAGGCCGTGGGCTTCATCCGGGCCAAAAACGCCCCGTTCACCGTGCCCCGGGTTTCCTCCGTCAGGGCGCAGTGGAGACTGACCACATCACAGGTGGAGGCCAGGGTTTCCAGCGTCAGGTAGGTCACGCCGTAGCGCTCCTCCTCCTCCCGGGTCCGGCGGCGGCGGGAGTTGTAAAACACCTCACAGCCGAAGGGGGCCAGACGCTCCGCCGTGGCCTTGGCGATATCCCCAAAGCCAATCAGGCCCACCCGGCAGTCCGACAGCTCCGTCAAGCCCTGTAGCATACAGGCTTTTTTCATGTCCATCTGGCGGCCCTCTCGGACGGCGCGGTCGCCGTCAAGGCCCCGGCGCAGCAGCATCAACATCAGCATCACGGTTTGCTCCGCCACCGCGCCGGCGTTGCAGCCACGGTTATTGCAGACGTAAATGCCCCGGGCCTTGGCGGCATCCAAGTCGATTCGATCGTAGCCCACACCCTCGGAATGAATCAGCTTCAGCTTGGGCATTTGCGCAATCAAAGACGCGGACACCCGGGTCATGGTATCCACAAATAAAATATCAGCATCCCCGGCGGCGGACAGCAACGCTTCCTCGCCAATCTCCCGGTCACAAAAAACCAATTCCTGCTGGCGCAGGAAGGGCATATCCGCGTCAAACCGCGCCTGTGGGCCTAAAATGACAATTTTCATACAGCACAACTCCTTTTCACGTATGGTGGCAGGGAGGCGCCGATGCAGCCTGTCGCGCAGTTTGCCAGCAGGTCCTTCGCCCGGGGCATTGGGGGAGACGGGGCGAAAAAACACGGTCAAGCTGGGTGGGGTTGAATCGGCGGGTCCTTCAACAGCACTGGGCTATTTGCATTATTATAGCACGCCGCCGCCAGATGTCTACGTAAAATTGCGGTAAAAAGCGGCAAAAAAGCGGCGCGGCCCTGGGCTTCGGCGCGGGTGACAAGGGAGGGATAAAAAAAGAGGTACGAACTGTCGAATTTGCCAGTTGCGATATGAAAAAAACTTCGATATAATAGGTACGACCTTTGGTGGTAGTACCTTGTCAACGAACTCCACGGACGGAACTCAAGAAAAAGATGAGGACGACACATGAAAATCAGCCTAAATGATGTTCTATTTGCATTTTCCAACGGCTTGGACTGCGTGGAGGCCGAGCTGCTGGGTGCCACCGCCAACCACGGGAAACGGGTTGCCTACCTCTGCGCGGTGCTGGGAAAATATCTGGGGATGAGCGAGGAAACACGCTTTGATTTGGCGGCCTGCGCCGTGCTCCACGACAACGCGCTGACGGAATATCTCCGGGGGGAGTGCAACCGGACGCAATTTGCGGAGGCGGACCCGGTTGAGATGGCACTGCATTGCCAAATCGGCGAGAAAAATGCCCAACGGCTTGATTTCCACAGCGATGTCAGCGGCGCAATTTTATACCACCATGAACATGCGGACGGCAGCGGGACCTTCGGAAAAACCGCTTCGGAGACGCCCTTGATGGCCCAGCTCATCCATCTGGCGGACGCTTTGGACGTGGCCTGCAATTTGGGCAGCTACAACAAGGGGACCGCCCAGGAGGTGCAGGCCTTTTTGGAGGCCAATCGGGCGACGCTGTTCGCGCCGGAGCTGGTGACGCTGTTTTTAGAGCACTTTCCGGCGGAAAAGCTCCAACAAATGCAGGGCGACCGGATTGACGCACTGGTGCGGGCAGAGCTGCCGGAGTGCGCCAGAGAATATTCCAAGCAAGCCCTGCTGAACATCGCGCAGATGTTCGCCACCATCATCGACTATAAATCCGAGGTCACCGGCACCCACTCCCTGGGCATCGCGGAAAAGGCCCTGACCATGGCCGCCTACTACGGCTTTGACGATGAGACGACGCAAAAGCTATATCTGGCCGCCGCCGTCCACGACGTGGGGAAGCTGGTGGTCTCCCGGGAGCTGCTGGAAAAACCGGAGAAGCTCAACGCCGCGGAATACCAGCGTATTCAGGCCCACGCTTGGCACAGCTACTCCATTCTCAAGCAGATTCACGGCTTTGAGGACATCACCAACTGGGCCGCTCTCCACCACGAAAAGCTCAACGGCACCGGCTATCCCTTCGGCAAAACCGCCTCGGAGCTGGGGCAAAAGGAACGGCTGATGGCCTGTTTGGACGTGTATCAGGCTTTGATGGAAAAACGAAGCTACAAGGACTCCATGTCCCACGGGGAGGCCATGGCAATTTTGCGGGACATGGCCCAGGGCGGCGAGCTGGACCCCGGGATTGTGGCGGACCTGGACCGGGTATTCGGCGGAACGGAAACCGCTTAACAGATAAAAACCCGCCGGGCAGGCGGAATGATATGAATGAGGTGAACCACTATGAACACTCAGCCAACCCAATCGAAAACCATCCGCGCACAGCTTCTCTCCGCCATGAAGGACGGGGACTACGCCCAGTGTGAGCGCCTGCCCAGAGAGAGCGTTTTGGCAGAACTGCTGGGCATCAGCCGCACACAGCTCCGGGACATTTTGGCCTCCTTGGAGCGGGAGGGCTTTATCACCCGCCGCCACGGCGTGGGCACGATTATCAACCGCCACGTCCTCAACGCGGAGACGCGGATGGACATTGAGGTGGAATTTCTGGACATGATTCGCCAAAACGGACACGAGGCCGCAGTGGCCTACGTGCGGGTATCCGACGGCGAGGCCGACGAAAAAATTGCGGAGCAGCTCCACCTCTCCGTCGGCGCGCCGGTGATTCGCATTGCCCGGCTCTGCACCGCCGACGGCAAGCCCGCCATCTACTGCGAGGACGTGGTGGAAAAAGCCCTGGCTCGGGGCAATTACAGCTTGAAGGATTTGAAGCTGCCGGTATTCCACTTCCTTCAGCAATTTTGCGATATCTACCCCTACATGGACCTGACGGACGTGCGGCCCACCCTGGCGGACGAGACGCTAGCCAATATTTTTGACTGTCCCATGGGCGCGCCGCTGCTGCACATGGACGAGGTGGACTTCGACATCGACGGCAAGCCGGTGTTTTGCTCCAGCGAATATTTTGCGGACGGAATTTTCCGCCATACCGTGATGAGAAAGAAGCTGTAATAACATGAAAAAAGTTGCCGTAATTCTGGGCAGTGACAGCGATTGGCCTGTGGTCAAAGCCGCCTGCGCCCAACTGGAGGCCTTTTCAATCCCCTACGAGGCCCACATTCTCAGCGCCCACCGCACGCCGACCCAGGCGGCGGACTTTGCCCGAAGCGCCCGCAAAAACGGCTTTGGCGTGATGATTTGCGCCGCCGGGATGGCGGCCCATCTGGCGGGGGCCTTTGCCGGAAACTCCACCCTCCCCGTCATCGGCATTCCCATGAAGGGCGGGGCCATGGACGGTTTGGACGCGCTGCTGGCCACGGTGCAGATGCCCTCCGGCATTCCGGTGGCCACGGTGGCCATCAACGGCGCGAAAAACGCCGCCATTTTAGCCGCCGAAATGCTGGCCATCACCGACGATGTCCTTGCCGTCCGGTTGGACGCGGCCCGGGAGGAAGCCGCCGCCCAGATTGCCAAAAAAGAGGCCGTCCTCCAAGCCGAAATTCACCGGGCATAACCGTTTTTAAACACGGGCGGAAATTGAAAATTCGCCCCTGCAATTTATAAATAATGGGAGAAATACAGAAGATGAACAATTTAAAACTCGTTTACACCGGCAAGACCAAGGACGTTTTCGCCCTGAGCAATGGCAACTATCTGTTGAAATTTAAAGACGACTGCACCGGCAAGGACGGCGTATTTGATCCGGGCGAGAACACCGTGGGACTCAGTATCGCCGGGGTGGGCGACGTGAATCTGCGGATGTCCATTTACTTCTTTGAGAAAATCAACGCCGCCGGCATCAAAACCCACTATGTCTCCGCCGATTTGGCAGACACCACCATGGAGGTCCTGCCCGCCAAGGTGTTTGGCAAGGGCCTGGAGGTCATCTGCCGGCTCAGGGCCGTGGGCAGCTTCTTCCGGCGGTACGGCGACTACATCGCCGAGGGGGCGGAATTGCCCGCCTATGTGGAAACCACCTTCAAAAACGACGCGTTGGGCGACCCGCTGGTCACCCGGGACGCTCTGGTGGACTTGGACGTGATGAGCGGGGCGCAGTACGACGATGTTAAGGATATGACCCAGAAAATCACCCAGATCGTGGCCGAGGATTTGAAGGAAAAGGGCCTGGTCCTCTACGACATCAAGTTTGAATTTGGCTACGACGCCGACGGCAGGGTCATGCTCATCGACGAGGTGGCCTCCGGCAATATGCGGGTTTACAAGGACGGCGTTTACGTGGACCCCATGACCCTCTCGGAGCTGTTTTTTGCCTAAAAGCAGTTTTTTTCAAAGGCGCAACAGGCAAATTTAAACAACAGCAGGAAGAAGGAACACATGGGCGGTTTTTTTGGTGCGATTTCCAAGCAGGATTGCGTAGGAGACATTTTTTTCGGGGTGGACTACCACTCCCATTTGGGCACCCGCCGGGGCGGCATGGTGATTTACGACGAGACAGACGGCTTTCAGCGGCAAATTCACAACATTGAAAGCGCGCCGTTTCGGACAAAATTTGCCCAGGATTTGCCGGATTTCCACGGGCACAGCGGCATCGGCTGCATCAGCGACACCGACCCCCAGCCGCTGTTGGTGCGCTCCCACTTGGGGCTGTACGCCATCACCACCGTGGGCATCATCAACAATGCCGACGCGCTGGTGGAGAAATATTTCGCGGACCACGGGCATCAATTTATGGCCATGAGCTCCGGCAAGGTCAACGCCTCGGAGCTGACGGCGGCGCTGATCAACGAAAAGGACTCCCTGGTGGAGGGCATCCGCCACGCACAGGAGGTCATTGAAGGCTCCGCCACCATCCTCCTGCTGACGCCGGAGAGCATCATCGCCGCCCGGGACAAGCTGGGCCGTCTGCCGGTTTTGATCGGCAAGAGCGAGTGCGGGATGTGCGTCTCCTTTGAGTCCTTCGCCTACCACAAGCTGGGCTATGAGGGCGCATACGAGCTGGGGCCCCGGGAGATTGTGGAATTGACGGCGGAGGGCTTCACCTGCCTGTCCCCGGCGGAGAAGGATATGCGCATCTGCGCCTTTCTCTGGACCTATTACGGCTATCCCAACTCCAATTACGAGGGGAAAAACGTGGAGGTCATGCGCTATCGCAACGGCGAGATTATGGCCCGAGACGAGGTGGGCCGGGGGAAACTGCCCAAGGTGGACTACGTGGCCGGGGTGCCGGATTCCGGCGTTCCCCATGCCATCGGCTTTGCCAACCGCAGCGGCAAGCCCTTTGCCCGCCCCTTTGTAAAATACACCCCCACCTGGCCCCGGTCCTTTATGCCCGCCAGCCAAACCGTGCGGAATCAGGTGGCGAAGATGAAGCAAATTCCGGTGCCGGAGCTGATTCAGGGGAAAAAGCTGCTCTTTGTGGACGACTCCATCGTCCGGGGCACCCAACTGCGGGAAACCGTGGAATTTCTATACGAAAGCGGCGCGGAGGAGGTGCATATGCGCTCCGCCTGTCCGCCGATTATGTACGGCTGCAAATATTTGAATTTTTCCAGCAGCAACTCCGACGAGGACCTGCTGGGCCGCCGGATTGCCCGGGAATTGGAGGGCGACGAGGGATTGAAGCACTTGGAGGAATACGCCGACGCGGACACGGAGCGGGGAAAATGCCTGCTCTCCACCATCTGCAAAAAGCTGGGCTTCGACTCCCTGGGCTATCAATCCCTGGACGGATTGTTGGAGGCCATCGGCATTGACCGGAACAAAATCTGCACCTATTGCTGGACTGGAAAGGAATGATTGCGATGAACACTTCCCGCTCTGACTCCTACGCCGCCGCCGGCGTGGACATCACCGCAGGCTACGAGGGCGTCAAGCTCATGCGCCGCCATGTGGAGCGCACCATGATTCCCGGGGTAATCTCCGATTTGGGCGGCTTTGGCGGCCTGTTTGCCCCCAATTTGTCGGGAATGACGGAGCCGGTTTTAGTCTCCGGCACCGACGGCGTGGGGACCAAGCTGCGCATTGCCATTTTGCTGGACAAGCACGACACCGTGGGCATCGACTGCGTGGCCATGTGCGTCAACGACAT
>JAVVPH010000090.1:2874-7201 GCA_036655835.1 Oscillibacter sp. | reverse complement strand
TGCGCCAAGCCCTGACCACGGCGGAGTCCGTGGAGATCGCTCTGGATATCCTCCCCGCCAAAACCCTGACGGCCCAGGCCCTGCACGACGAGGTTGCCGGCGAGATGAAAAACGCCGGCTACGACCCGGAGACGAAATCCATCACCCCGGAGCGCATCGGCGCGGAATTTGACGTCCCCGCCGCCCAGGCCCTGCTGGACGGGGCCACGCCCGGGGAGACGGTGGAGGTCCCCGCCGAAATTTCCTTCCCCGCCGTCACGGCGGAGGCCTTAAAGCAGGTCCTGTTTCATGACGTGCTGGGGACCTACACCACCCATGTGGGGGGCAGCGCGGGGCGCATCGGCAACGTGAAGCTCTCCGCCGGAAAGGTGGACGGCTTCATCATGAACGCCGGAGAAATTTTCTCCTATAACGACGTGGTGGGCGAGCGGACGGCGGCCAACGGCTACCAGCCCGCCCCGGCCTATGTCAAGGGCGAAACCGTGGACGAAATCGGCGGCGGCATCTGCCAGACCTCCTCCACGCTGTATTACGCGGCCCTGCTGAGCAATCTGGAAATTGTGGAGCGCTACGCCCACCGCTACGCCCCTGCCTACATCACCTGGGGCATGGATGCCACCGTGTCCTGGGGCGGTCCTGAATTTCGCTTCCGCAACGACACGGACTACCCCGTGAAGCTGGTGACCAGCGTGTCCAAAAAAAATTACCTCACCGTCACGGTCTACGGCACCAAAACGGAGGAATTTACCGTAAAAATGACCAACAAGGTCCTCTCCGATACCCCCTTTGAAGAACTGCGTCAGGAGGACCCCACCCTGCCCGCCGGTACGGAAAAGGTGAAAATCACGCCCTACACCGGCCACAAGGTGGAGGCCTACCGCAATGTCTACGGCCCCGACGGCAAGTTGATTTCCAGTAAATGGGAATCCACCAGTGACTATAAGGTCCGCAATAAACTGATTTTGGTGGGCCCACAGCCGGCAGTGGCACCGGAGCTTCCGCCGGTGGAGCTTCCGCCGGAAACCGAACTCCCGCCGGAGACCGCCCTGCCCGCCGACGGCGAGGCCGCCATCCCCCCCACGCCTCAGCCCGAGGTTCCCGCAGAACCGATTCCGCCCCAAGAGCCGCCCACCCCGCCCCTTGCATAGATCTCACACCCAATCAATTTTAAAAATCCCCCGCTTGCATCCGTTGGATGCAAGCGGGGGATTTTTGGCAAGCTTTTTTTCAGCCCGCGCCATACAATCGCCGTTTTTTTCATATACTACCTCCAATGGGGGGCAGACATGAAAAAACGAATCGGGTGGTATGCGGCGACGCCGCTTTTTTTACTGTTGGCGGCGGTCGCCCTGTGGCCCTATCGCCACGCCCTGACGGCGGAGGCCATCTCCTCCCGCTCGCCGGAGTCCGCCGTCTGGGCGGCGCTGTTTTTGTGGGGGCTGTACGCGGTGAAAAGCCTGTCCTTCTGCATTCCCCTGGCGGCGTTGGAGGCGGCGGGCGGACTGCTGTTTCCCTACCCCGCGGCGCTGTGCGTCAATATGGTCGGGGTGGCCTTGGTGCAGATTCTGCCCTATTTTCTGGGGCGGCGGAGCCGGGGCGGTCTGGACACGCTGTTGGAAAAATATCCCCGGCTCAGCCTTTTGCGGACCCTGCCCCGGGGCGGCGACGGCCTGTTTGTCCTGCTTTTGCGACTGGCAGGGGCCTCGCCGGGGGATTTGGTCAGTCTCTATCTGGGGGCGGCGGGGGTCAAATTTTCCGTCTATCTCCCCGCCGGACTGGCGGGAATTTTCCCCCGGGTGGCGGCGACCACCTTTTTAGGCGCGTCGCTGTGGGACCCGGGCAGTGAACAGTTTTGGCTGTCCGTGGGCATCAACGCCGCCGTGACGGTGTTTTCCCTGGCGGTTTGGCGGACGGGGCGGCGTCCCCGGGAATAACTCTCCCGCTTGACGCTGCCGCCAGGCCGTTTCCAATCCATCATCAGGCGCACCCGCCGCCATTCCCCCTCCACTGGAGCCGTTTTCTTTTGCTTGTTTTCCCCGGACAAAAACCCTATTGCCGCTCCCGCTTGAGCTTGCGGATGTCCTCCCCAAAAAAGGGCAGGACCAGATACTCCCCCTCGATGCGGGAGGAAATCTGGGGGGAATACCGCCGTTCCAGCTCTGCGGATTTGAGATTTGTGCTCAAAATGGTGCTTTTGCGCTCTAGCAGCCGGGAGTTGACGATTTGGTACAGGGCGCTCTGGACAAAGGAGGTGGTCATCTCCGTGCCCAAATCGTCCAAAATCAGCAGGTCGCAATTGAGAATACGGCTCACGTCGCCGGTGACGGTGTCGCTGTCCTCCCGGCCGAATTTTTGGGCCTCGAAGCGGTCAAAAATATGGACGGCGGTGTCGTACACCACGGAGTTTCCCTCGTCGCTGACCTCCCGGGCGATGCAGGCGGAGAGGAAGGTTTTCCCCAGGCCCGGGTCCCCGGTGAGGAGGAGATTGCCGCCCTTGGTGCCAAATTCCTCGGCATAGCGCCGGCAGGAGCGAAGCACCCAGGCCATATTCTCCCGGGGGGAGATGCCCAGCTGGGGCAGGGGGGCCTCCCCGTACCACTCCAACGAAAAGCTCTCAAAGCGCTGATTGCCCAAATCCAGCATCCGGCTCAATTCCTTTTGCTGCTCCCGGGAATAGTACGCCCGCAGACAGCGGCAGACCTCGCCGTGGCGATAGCCGCTGTCGTCGCAGAGGGGACAGCTGGCCTTTTCGTCCAAGCAGTCCGGCGGCAGGCTCATGCGCTCTAAAATCGTTCTTTTTTCCTGTTGCAGACTCAAATTTTCGTCCCGCAAAACCTCCATAGCCGGCCGGGGGTCCGTCCCCCGCCGCAGGGCGGAGGCGATGATGCGGCTCATGGTGGCGCTCAATTCCCCGTCAATTTCCCGCAGGCGGGGCTGGCGGCGATAAATCGTCTCCACCCGCTCGGTAAACCGGGCTTGGCGGAGCTGCCGGTCCTCCTCAAAGTGCTGCAAGGCCCGGCGCATAATTTTTCCGTCGTAAGACATCCCTTATACCCCCCGCTTTTCCCGCTGTTCGATGTACTTTTTCATCCAGGCCACGTCCTCCTGATTTTTCGGCTGAGCCGCCTGCTTGGAGCCCGGGCGGTCGCTGGCCTCGATTTCCTCCACGGTATGGGCTCCGGCCTCGTGCCAACGCTTTAAAATCCCGTTTAAGTAGGGCCATTTCAGCTCGTGACAGCGCAAAATGGTCTTGTCGTAGGCCAATGCCACCGCCTCCGGCGAAAAGCCCATCTCCTGCCAAGCCGCCAGATATTTTTCCTCCGACGGGGCGGGGGGCCTGTCCCCCAGCTGCATGGCCCGCATATACGGCGGCATGGCCCCCTGGCGGGCGGCGTATTTTTTCAGGTACGCGGCGGCCTCGCCCTGGGTGTCGATCCCCATTCTGGCCCAGGCGTAGCCCTCTTTTTCAATCTGCTTCATGCCGGGACGGCGGCCCGGGCCGTAGCGATTGGTCACCCGCTCCACGCAGTGGCACACCAGAAGATAGATCACGTCGGCGGGCAGGCCCAAATAATCGTGAAGGCCCAGGAGCATACTCACGTCCGGCGTGGTCAGCTTTTTGCCCAATTTTTGCTCCACCGCGCCGGTTAAGCTGCGGAACTCCCCGCTCTTTTCCAGGCGCTCCGCCACGTCCCCGGCCTGATAGACCGGTTTTTCCTCGGCGGGGGCAGGCAGGTCCTCCGCCGGGAGGGCAATCAATTTCAGCTCCCGCAGGGCTTGCTCGGCGGCTTCGATCCGGGGCCGCTCCCACCGCAGCTCCCCCGCCAGGGACCGGGGCTGGACCGCGCCGTTGCGGCGCAGCAGCGCCAAATACAGCAGTGCCGCGTCCCCGTCGCCCTTTTCCAGCAGTCGATTCACCGCAGGGCCGGACAGCGTCACGCTCTCCTCCCCGGTATGTAACAGGCAATTCGCCATCCCACGCTTCACCCCTATCATTTCTTTCTCCCCATTTTACACGAAAACCCCCGGAAGAACAACCTCCCCGGGGCATAAAAAGCAAAAAGCTTTTTATGCCGCAAAGACCGCCTTTCCGAACCAATCCCTCCCTCTCCGCGAAAGCTGGTCAAATTCCCGTCCCGGGGAGAAAAATTGCGAAAAGAGCGCACTTTTTTGTGGCGCAACGGCGGCAGTTATGGTATACTGTACGCTATGATAATAGGCGGAGTATGCGCTTTGGGCCAGTTCCGCTGTGCAATTTACAAAGGAGGGCTGTTTTATGGAAAATCGAATGGTAGTCAACATCTGCGGAGAGGATTACACCCTGGTA
>JAVVPH010000090.1:0-2774 GCA_036655835.1 Oscillibacter sp. | reverse complement strand
TTTTATGGAAAATCGAATGGTAGTCAACATCTGCGGAGAGGATTACACCCTGGTAGCGGAGGAATCCTCCAGCTATATGCAGCGGGTGGGCGCCCACGTGGACGAAAAGCTGGCGGAGGTGCTGAACACCGCCAAGGTGGGCCGCACGGATGCCGCCGTGCTCACGGCGCTGAACATCACCGACGAGCTGTTCAAAGCGCAGATTGCCGGCGAGCAGCTCCGGGGCCAAATCAAGGGCTATCTGGACGAGGCCGCCAAGGCCCAAAACGAGGTCAGCGAGCTCAAGCGGGAGCTGTTCCGTTTGCAGCAAAAGCTGGACAGCCGCCCCAATCACAATTCCAACAATCCCCCCAACCATGGCGGGAACCGTTGATGAAGAAACTGGAATTATTGGCCCCGGCGGGTTCCCCGGAGGCCCTCCGGGCCGCCGTACAAAACGGCGCGGACGCGGTGTATCTGGGTTGGGGGGACTTCAACGCCCGCCGCAGTGCCAAAAATTTCTCGGACGAGGAATTTGAAGCCGCCCTGCTCTACTGCCACCAGCGCGATGTCCGGGTCTTTCTGACCCTGAACACCCTCCTCACGGACCGGGAGCTGCCCCAGGCCCTCACCGCCGCCGCCACCGCCTGCCGCCTGGGGGTGGACGCGGTTTTGGTCCAGGATTGGGGCCTGTTTGCCATGCTCCGGGAGGCCCTGCCGGATCTGCCCCTCCACGCCAGCACCCAGATGAGCCTGTTCACCTCCGGCGGCGCGCGGAAAGCGGCGGAGCTGGGCTGTGAGCGGGTGGTCATCGCCCGGGAGTGCTCCGCCAAGGAAACCGCCGCCATCTGCGCGAATTGCCCCGCCGAGGTGGAGGTATTCGCCCACGGCGCGCTTTGTATGTGCTATTCCGGTCAGTGCGCCATGAGCGCCCTCATCGGCGGACGGTCCGGCAATCGGGGCCGCTGTGCCCAGCCCTGCCGCCTGCCCTATGGGGTCAACGGCAAGCCGGACCAGTACCCCCTGAGCCTGAAGGACAGCTGTCTGGCGGAAAATTTGGCGGAGATGTCCGCCATGGGCGTGGCCTGCTTAAAAATTGAGGGCCGGATGAAGCGTCCGGAATATGTTGCCATTGTCACCGGTATTTACGCCCGCCTGCTGCGGGAAAACCGCAGACCCACCGCCGCCGAGACGGCGGAGCTGGAGCAGGTCTTCTCCCGGGACGGCTTCACCGACGACTACTGGTGGGGCAAGCACGGTCCCGATATGTTCGGCGTGCGCCCGGAGAATGCCGCGGAGCCCAAGGCCCTTTTTGCCGCCGCCAAGGCCAGCTACGAAAAAGATACCCGGCGCACCCTGCCGGTGCATTTCACCTGTTGGGTCACCGCCGACGCCCCCGCCATTTTGATGGCGGAGGACGAGGAGGGCCACACCGTCTCCGTCTCCGGCGCGGTGCCGGAGCCCGCCCGGACCCGGAGCCTCACCGCCGACGATTTGCAGGAACGCCTGCAAAAAACCGGCGGCACCGCCTACCACTGCACCGACGTGGAATCCACGGTGGAGGAGGGGCTCTCCCTCTCCGCCGGCGCAATCAACGCCCTGCGGCGGGACGCCTTGGCGGAGCTCTCCCTTTTGCGGACCGCGCCGCCCTCCCGGCGGGAATTGCCCCTCTCTCCCCTGCCGGACATTGACTGCTCCGCATTGGACCCCCAATTCACGGTGTCCGTGATGAAGGTGGGCCAGATTACCGACGCGCTGATGGACTGTCACCCCGCCCGGGTGTCCCTGCCGCTGGAGAGCTTCCGGGACATTCCCGCCCTCCCCCGGGGAGACACGGAGTGGTGCGTGGAGCTGCCCCGCATTTGGCGGGACGACGACGAAGTGGATTTGCGCAATTGGCTGGGCAAGGCCAAGGCCCTGGGGGTCACCGGGGCGCTGTTGGGCAATTTGGGCCAGATCCCCCTGGTGGACGGCTTCGATTTCGCCCTGTACGGCGATTTTGGCTTGAACGTGTTCAACTCCTACTCTCTGGAATTTTTGCGGAATCTGGGCTTCGCCTCCGCCGCCGCCTCCTTCGAGCTGCGGGGCGTGCAGCTCCGGGACCTGCAAAAGGTACTGCCGGTGGAGGCCATTGTCTACGGTCGCCTGCCCCTGATGATCACCGAAAACTGCCTGATTCAAAATAGCGTGGGCTGCCGCTGTGACCGGCCCAACTTTTTAAACGACCGCACCGGCGCGGCCTTCCCCCTGCTGCCCATGTACGGTCACCGCACCGAGGTGGAAAACTCCACGCCGCTGTACCTAGCCGACCGGGGGGCCTACAAGCAGTTGGGCCTGAATTACGCCCGTCTGCGCTTCACCGTCGAATCCCCCGCAGACTGCGCCCGGATTTTCCGGGACTACCTAGATTCCGCCCCCGTCCCCGAGGAATTTACCCGGGGTCTGTTCGACCGGGGTGTCGAATAAGGGCTAGTAGACCACTTTTTCAATACTCTTTGTAATATTTTGCACTTAGTATACTAAATGCACTCAAATTTGGGAGACTTTCATGGAAGAGATACAGATTAAATACTACACCGACGCCATTCCAGACCTGCGCTATGTGGACGATAAATCCGATTGGATCGACCTCCACGCGGCGGAGGAGGTCACGCTGAAGGCCGGGGAATTTCGGCTGATTCCCCTGGGGGTAGCCATCGCCCTGCCGGAGGGATATGAGGCCCATCTCCTGCCCCGCAGCTCCACCTTTAAAAATTACGGCATTTTGCAGACCAACTCCATGGGCGTGGTGGACT
>JAVVPH010000089.1:0-7268 GCA_036655835.1 Oscillibacter sp. | reverse complement strand
GGCGGCCTCCACGGCGTTCATATCATCGGGGTTGATGATGGTCTGCATGGACGCGCGGTCCAGGGTTCCATCGGCGTTGACAGCAACCTTTCCGGAGGTGTCGGGGACCTGCTTGACACAAACAATAATTTTCATGTTTCTATTTCCTCCTTACAGGCCCATGTTGGCGGAGATGACGATGCGCTGGACCTCAGAAGTACCCTCGTAAATTTCCGTAATCTTCGCGTCGCGCATCATGCGCTCCATGGGATAGTCCTTGGTGTAACCGTAGCCGCCGAACATTTGCAGGGCCTTGGTGGTGGTTTTCATGGCGTGCTCCGAGGTGAACAGCTTGGCCATGGCGGCCTCCGGCGTAAAGCGCTTGCCCGCGCTTTTCAGCATGGCGGCCTGATAGGTCAGGAGGCGGCCGGCCTCGATGCCCATTTTCATGTCGGCAAAGGTGAACTGGGTGTTCTGGAACTTGCTGATGGGCTTGCCAAACTGGACGCGGCCCTTGGTATACTCAATGGCCTCCTCCATGGCACCCTCGGCCAGACCCAGGCTCTGGGCGGCGATGCCGATACGGCCGCCATCCAGGGTCTGCATGGCAATGCCAAAGCCCTTGCCCTCTTTCCCCAGCAGGTTTTCCTTGGGGACGATGCAGTCCGTAAAGACAATTTCAGCGGTGGGAGAGCCGTGGAGGCCCAGCTTCTCTTCGTGCTTACCCACGGAGAAACCGGGGAAATCCTTCTCCACGATGAAGGCGGAGATGCCCTTGGTGCCCTTGGTCTTGTCGGTCATGGCAAACACCACAAACACCTCGGCCACATAGCCGTTGGTGATGAAAATTTTGGAGCCGTTCATCACATAGTGGTCGCCTTCCAGCACAGCCTCGGTCTGGCCCTTGGACGCGTCGGAACCGGCATTGGGCTCGGTGAGGGCGAAAGCGCCGACCTTGTGGCCGGTGGTCAGCATGGGCAGATACTTTTTCTTCTGCTCCTCGCTGCCGTTTTTGATGATGGGGCCACAGCACAGGCCGTTGTGGGTGGCCAAAATGTCACCGGTGGACGCGCACTGCTTGGACAGCTCCTCCACGGCGATAGCGGCGGCCAAATCGTCCGCGCCGGCTCCGCCGTATTCCTTGGGGACCACCATGCCCATCACGCCGTAACGAAACAGCTTCTCAATGTTCTCGCGGGGATACTCGCAGGTTCTATCCGTTTCCGCTGTGATGGGCTTCACCTCGTTGGTGGTGAAGTCACGCATCATCTTGCGAACCAGTTCCTGCTCACGGGTCAAATTGAAATCCATGTTTTTACCTCCAAATTCCTTTTAGGCTGCGTCTTATTGAATACCGGCGATATCCTTGGCAAACTGCTTTTTGCCCTGGATATTGCCCTGACGGGCGATCATGATCCGCTGTGCCTGGGGAGAGCCCGCGCCGTGCATGGACTCCGTCCGGTAGCCCACAGCGGCGGCACCCAGGCAGATGTTTTCCAGGAAGCGCATCACGCGCTGGCGGTCCTCGGTGGCCACGTTCTCCGTGGTCTTGAAGTATTTGTTGCACACCTCACCGATGGTTTCGCCATTGCGGCCCACCACGGTATCAGAGTGGAAATCCTTCTGAGAGGGCATGGTGACCATCAGGCCGCCGGCCACATCCTCCGCCAAGCGGACAATCTCATAGGGGAAGCGGGTGACATTCTGCTTGCACACGTTTGCCAGCAGCAGGTCAATCTGGTAGTTGCCCGCCTTGGTCTGAAAGCCCTGAGAGGAGCAGGCAATGCCGCAGCAGTACAGGGTTTCATTCAGGTGGGTCATCTCGATAATTTTATCCTTGACGGCAGAGGCCTTCTCCGCGCCGTTGTACTCGGCGGCCAAAGCGGTGGCTCCGATGACCACGTCGCCCACGCCCACCTTGCACCCGCCGTAGCTCTGGCGGTGATACCCGGCGAAGCGCTCCACCAGCATCCCGGCGAACTCATACTCGCCGTTGAGGAAGATGTACTCGTTGGGGATGAACACATGGTCCAAAATGACCAGTGCCTCCTGACCGCCGAACTTGGCGTTGCCCACATCGATGGAGGAGTCCTCCTCCAGCTTGCGGGTGTCGCAGGACTGACGGCCATAAATCAGGTACACACCCTCGGCGTCGGTGGGACAGGCAAAGGAGACTGCCCAGTCCTTATCCGCCTCGCTCATGGAGATGGTGGGCATGAAAATATGCCAATGGGAGTTGACGGAGCCGGTCTGGTGGCACTTTGCGCCGCAGACCACGATGCCGTCCGCCCGGCGCTCCACCACGTGCATAAACATATCGGGGTCATTTTGCTCGTGGGGTGCCTTGGACCGGTCGCCCTTGGGGTCGGTCATGGCGCCATCCACCGTCAGGTCCTGGTCTTGGACCATGGTGAGGAACTTTTTAAAATTGTCGTGGTAGGGGGTGCCGTATTTCTCGTCAATTTCAAAGGTGGTGGAGAACACCGCGTTGAAGCTGTCCATACCCACACAGCGCTGGAAGCAGGAGGCCGTTTTTTGGCCCAGCAGGCGCTGCATTTTCACCTTGTTGATCAAATCCTCGGTGGACTGATGCAGGTGGGTAAAGCGGTTGATTTTCCGGCCGGTGAGGCTGGAGGTCACCGTCATCATCTCTGCGTACTGGGGGTCCTGAGCGGCTTCGTAGGTCATGGCCACGCAGTTGATGCTGGGGCGAATCATGGGGTGATCCACCCAGTTTTCAATTTTCTCTCCAAACATATACACCCGGGTGTTCAGCTTGCGCAAGCTGTCGATATACTCTTGTGCGGTCATTAGTGCCATATCATTGCTCCTCCTTAAAATAAATGGGTGGGGATTATTCGTTGGCCAGGCCCATCAGCTCGTCCCGGAAAATCCGCTCGTCCATGAGCTTCAAATCCTCGGAAATCTGGGGCATAAAGTCCATCTGGTCCAGAATTTGGGTCTGGAGGTCGATGCCCGGGGCAAGCTCAATGAGGGTCACCCCTGCCGGGCGCAGCTCGAACACGGCCCGCTCGGTGATGTACAGCACGGGCTGGCCCACCTGCACGGCATATTTGCCGGAGAAGGTGATGTGCTCCACTTCCTTGACAAACTTTTTCTTGCTGCCCTCTTGGGTGATGACCAGTTTGCCGTCCTGGCAGGCGGTGTCCAGTCCCTTGGCGGTAAAGGTACCGCAGTAGCAGACCTTTTTGGCGTTTTGGGTGATGTCAATGAAGCCGCCGGCTCCCGCCAGGCGGGTGCCGAATTTGGAGACGTTCAAATCGCCGTTGGGGGCGGTTTCCGCCAGGCCCAGGAAGGCGATATCCAGTCCGCCGCCCTGATAGAAGTCGAATTGGACGTTGTGGGGCAGAATGGACATGGAGTTGGCCGCCGCGCCGAACTGGGTGCCGCCCATGGGCACGCCGGCAATGGAGCCGGCCTCCACGGTGAGGGTCAGCTTATCGGAAATGCCCTCCTCCGCCGCCACGTTGGCAATTTTTTCCGGCGCGCCGGTGCCCAAGTTGACAATGGCGTCCTGGGGCAGCTCCATGGCGGCCCGCCGGGCGATAATCTTCTTGGCGTCCAGGGGAATGGGGGGAATCGCGTCCACGGGAATCCGGAACTCGCCGGTGAGGCTGCCGTCGTAGGGCATGCCCAGGCACTGCATATTGTCCTCAATTGAGCCTACCACAATGGAGTCCACATAGATACCGGGAATGGCTACCAATTTCGGGTCCAGCGTGCCGCCCTCCACAATGCGCTCCACCTGCACAATGACCTTGCCGCCGCTGTTTTTGCAGGCCTGGGCCATGGCGGTGACATCGATGGGGCCGATTTCACGGTGGACGGTGCAGTTGCCAAAGGTATCGGCATAGCTGGCGCGGATAAACACCACATGGATGGGGAATGCCTTGTAGAGCAAGCGCTCCTGGCCCTCAATGTCAATGACCTTGACCAAATCCTCGGTGGTTTTGGCATTGAGCTTGCCGCCGCCGTTTCGGGGGTCGGCGAAGGTGTACAGCCCCACATGGGTGATGGTGCCCAGGTTATGGGCCGCAATGTCCCGGTACATATGGGAGATAACGCCCTGGGGCAGGTTGTACGCCTCGATTTTGTTGGCAAGGGCCAAATCGCCCAGCTTGGGTGCGCGGTCCCAGTGACCGCCCACCACGCGCTTCACCATGCCCTCGTGGCCGTAGTGGTCGCCGCCGGTGCCGTCCCGATGGCCCTGACCGGCCGCAAAAAACAGCGTCAGGTCCTTGGGATGGCCCGTCTCCAAAAAGCGCTTTTCCAGCGCGATGGACAGTGCCTCCGGGCAGGCGCAGCTGACAAAGCCGCCGGTGGCGATGGTATCGCCGTCCCGGACCAATAACGCCGCCTCTTCAGCGGAGATAATCTTCACTTTTTTCATGCCGATAACCGTTCCTTTCGCGTTTGTACGTAGCGAAGCGCTTTATTTGTTCTCAAAGGTTGCAGGGCGCTTTTCCAGGAAAGCGGTCATGCCCTCGGTTTGGTCGGCAGTGGCGAAGCACATGGCAAACAGCTCGTTTTCCAGGGCGATGCCGTTGTCAATGTCCATCTGCATCCCGCGGTCAATGCAGACCTTGGCATACTTCACGGCGATGGGGGCGTTTTTCGCAAAGGATTTCGCCATTTCCACCGCGCCGTTCAACAGCTCCTCGGGGGCGTAGACGGCGTTGACCAGACCGATTTCCTTGGCCTCGTCGGCCTTGATGACCTTGCCGGAGAAAATCAGTTCCTTGGCCTTGGACGCGCCCACGCGGCGGGGCAGACGCTGGGTGCCGGAGAAGCCCGGGGTGATGCCCAGACCCACTTCGGGCTGGCCGAATTTGGCTTTTTCAGAGGCCAAAATAATGTCGCAGGACATGGCAATCTCGCAGCCGCCGCCCAGGGCGAAGCCGTTGACCGCGGCGATGGTGGGGATTTCCAGCTTTTCAATGCGGCGGAACAGGGCGGAGCCTCTGCGGCCCCACGCGCGGCCGGCGGTCAAATCCATGGGGCACTGCTCGCCGATGTCGGCGCCGGCCACAAAGGAGCGGCCCTCGCCGGTGAGGATAAAGGCCCCCAGGGTCTTGTCCTGCTCAACCTCGGTTATCAGGGCCTCCAGCTCGGAAACGACGGTGGAGTTCAGTGCGTTCAGCGCCTCGGGACGATTGATGGTGGCAATGCCGATGTTGCCGTTCTTCTCGTAACGAATAGTCTGATACATAAATAGTTCCTCCTCAATATTTTTGGACTGCGTGTAGACAAAGTGGACTCTTACCTTCCCGGTATTTACGCAGTCTTATAGATGCAAGTCTCGTGCCAACTTTTTTCATGAATCCCGGGCCGCTTTTCAATATTTGCAAAATTTCGACGTCTTTTTTTGTGCAGAGCGCTATCTTCTCCCCAGCATTTCCGGCTTTTTCACCAGTCTGCTTTCGGTCGTATTTTCCCACCTATTCAAAAATGAATAGGCGGTTTTTCACTGTGCCACGGCGGGTTGCTGTCCCGCCGCCCTTGAAGCGCCGTTGCTTCCCCACTATCTCGGAGGAAAAAATTTTTTGCTTTTTTCGCAGTTTTTCCTTTCTATTCATTTATGAATATGATATACTCACAAATGAATAGAACAGCCGGTGACGGCAGAGGGTAGGCGAAGTATTTGAATCAGAGCACGAATTTTTCAAAATTTTTTGATGATGACATCAATTTGCAGGGTCTGTTTGACATTTTGAATCCAGAAAACAATCTGGTGCTGGCGGATGACATGATGCTCTCCGACGCCAGCGGCGTCATTCTGCGGGTCAGTGAGACGTATGAGAAAAATTTTGGGTTTGAGCACAACTCCATCGTGGGGAAATCCGCCTTTGATTTGGAGAGCAGCGGCGTGTTCACCCCCTGCGTCACGGCGGAGGTCATCCGGCAAAAGAAAAAAATCACCGCCACCCAGACCATCAACCGCAGTCACAAAAATGTAATGACTGTGGGCATTCCCCTGTTTGACGACAATGGGGATTTGAAATATGCCGTGTGCTTCAACACCGTGTCCATGGAGCAGATTAACATCATCCAGCGGAATTACCGCAATATGCAGGACTCCCTCCAGCAGTACACCCAGGAAATCGCCGAGCTGCGCACCCGGGCCACCGCCACGGGAGATTTGGTTTTCAAAAGCGCCTCCATGCAGCGGCTGTGGACGTTGATGCAAAACACCGCCAACACCAAGGCCAACATTCTCATCACCGGGGAAACCGGCGTGGGCAAAAGTGCCATCGCCAAGACCATCCATAAAATGAGTTCCCGGGCGGCGGGGCCGTTTATTGAGGTCAATTGCGCGGTGCTCCATGAAAATCTCATTGAATCCGAGCTGTTTGGCTACGAAAAGGGGGCATTTACCGGCGCGGCCTCCGGCGGTAAAATCGGCAAAATTGAGTTGGCCAACCACGGTACTCTGTTTTTAGATGAAATCGGCGAGCTGCCGGCCCACATTCAGTCCAAGCTGTTGCAGCTCATTCAGGAAAAAACCATCGAGCGAGTCTCCGGCACCAAAAAAATTGCCCTGGATTTCCGCCTGTTGGTGGCCACCAACCGCAATTTGGAGGAGGAGGTACAGCGGGGGCTGTTTCGCTCCGACCTCTTTTATCGGCTGAACGTCATTCGGATTCACATCCCGCCTCTGCGGCAGCGGAAGGAGGACGTATTCCCGCTGGCCCATCGGTTTTTGGCCCGCTTTGGGCAGGAATACAACAAGGAATTGACCTTTAGTCCCCGCTTTTTAAATTTTTTGGAGCAATATACTTGGCCCGGCAACGTGCGGCAGTTGGAAAATCTGATTGAGCGGCTGGTCATCACCGTGCAGGACCCCATCATCGACCTCGCCGCCCTGCCGGCGGAATTTACGGGAAAATCTGCGCCGTCGGCACAGTTGTTGGTCCAGAGCGGAACGCTGACGGAACGGATGGACGCCTATGAGCGGCAGATTATTCAGGATTCCTACCAGCGCTGCGGCACCACCGTGGCGGTGGCCAAGGAGCTGGGCATTTCTCAGGCCACAGCGGCGCGCAAGGTTTCAAAATATGTGGAGAAAAAGGCCGATTCGGTTTTAAGCACCAACTGATTGTGAAACGCAAAGCGGCATACGCAGGCAGCCATATACCGGTTGTCCGCCAATCGCCAGCAATCGGCAGGGGTATTCCATAATCTGCGAAACACTATATTTCGGTGGGATACTGATTAGCATGTGGATATGACCCGGGCACGCGCACCTCAAATTCCATGAACTTCGCCAC
>JAVVPH010000088.1:0-7362 GCA_036655835.1 Oscillibacter sp. | reverse complement strand
CACCGCCAGCATCAAAACCGTCAGCGACACCCGGGTGGGCGACACCGTCACCGACGCGGCGCGGCCCACGGCGGAGGCCCTCCCGGGCTATCGCCCGGCCCAGTCCATGGTGTTCTGCGGCATTTATACCGAGGACGGCTCGGAATACCCGGACCTGCGGGACGCACTGGAAAAACTGCAATTGAACGACGCATCCCTGAGCTTTGAGCCGGAATCCTCTGCGGCCCTTGGCTTTGGTTTCCGCTGCGGCTTTTTGGGAATGCTCCATATGGAGGTCATTCAAGAGCGCTTGGAGCGGGAATTTGACCTGGATTTGGTCACCACCCTGCCCTCCGTTATTTACGAGGTCACGAAAAGCGACGGCACGGTGGTGCGGGTGGACAACCCCCACAATTACCCGGACCCCGGCGTGATTGCCCTGGCCCAGGAGCCCTATGTGAAGGTGTCCATCATCACCCCCAACGAGTATGTGGGCAACATCATGCCCATGTGCCAGGACCGCCGAGGGGAATTTAAGGATATGCAGTATCTGGACACCCACCTGGTGGAGCTGCACTACCATATGCCCCTCAACGAGATTATTTACGACTTCTTCGACGCGCTGAAGGCCTCCACCAAGGGGTACGCGTCGCTGGACTATGAGCTGTCCGACTATCGCCCCAGTGACCTTGTAAAGGTGGACCTGTTGATGAACGGCGACCATGTGGATGCCCTCAGCTTCATCGCCCACCGGGACAAGGCCTATCCCCGGGCACGGCGGCTGTGCGAAAAATTGAAGGACAATATCCCCCGCCAGCTCTTTGAAATCCCCATTCAAGCGGCCATCGGCGGCCGGGTCATCGCCCGGGAAACCGTGCGGGCCATGCGCAAGGATGTGCTGGCAAAGTGCTACGGCGGCGACATTACCCGGAAAAAGAAGCTGCTGGAAAAGCAAAAGGAGGGCAAAAAGAAAATGCGCTCTCTCGGCTCTGTGCAAATTCCCACAGAGGCGTTTCTTGCCGTTCTCAAATTGGACGAGTAAACTGCCAAGCGTTCCGTGCCCGTTTCGGGTGCGGAACGCTTTTTTGCGGCGCGGTTTGCGCCCGGCGGTGGGGGCGGATAGGTCTACCTCTGCGAAAATGCACAAAAAGTACTACCCTTTTTCCCCAAAAGTCTACGTGGGCTTTTCGAGAAGAGAGGGGCAAAATCATTGACGAAACCGGGAAAAGCGGTCATAATGATGCAGAATCAAGATAAAATTGTCGGATTGCGGTCTGACGGAAAACAGGCGGGAGGCAGGCATGAAAAAAGGCTACTTGGTGTTACAGGACGGCCGGGTGTTTGAGGGCGCGCGCTTTGGCGCGGACACAGACGCGGTGGGGGAGCTGGTGTTCACCACCGGCATGTGCGGCTACATCGAAACCCTGACGGACCCCAGCTACGCGGGGCAGATGGTGCTGCAAACCTATCCCCTCATCGGGAATTACGGCATCATTGAGGACGACTTCGAGGGCGCGTGCCGCTGCAAGGGCTACGTGGTTCGGGAGTGGTGCGACGCGCCGTCCAACTTCCGCACGGACTATGATTTGGATACCTTTTTAAAGCGGCAGGGCGTGCCGGGCCTCTGCGGCGTGGACACCCGGGAGCTCACCCGCATCATCCGGGAGCACGGGGTGATGAACGCCGCGATTTGCGACGAAATCCCCGCCGATTTGACCTGCGTGACCACCTATGCCATCACCGGCATTGTCCCCGCCGTCACCTGTGCCGCCCCCTCCGTCCATCCCGCCGATGGGGCGGAAAAATTCCGCGTCTCCCTGATTGACTACGGTGCCAAGCGCAATATCACCCGCGAGCTGCAAAAGCGGGGCTGCACCGTCACCATTCTCCCCGCCACCGTCACCGCCGAGGAGATTTTGGCGGGCAGGCCCGACGGGGTGATGCTCTCCAACGGCCCCGGGGACCCGGCGGAAAATACCTTCCAAATTGCCCAGATTGCCAAGCTCTTGGGGAAGGTCCCCCTGTTTGGCATCTGTCTTGGGCACCAGCTCACGGCCCTGGCGGCGGGGGGCAGGACCTTCAAGCTGAAATACGGACACCGGGGCGTGAATCAGCCCGTCCGGGACTTGAGCGGCCCGCGGACCTATATCACCAGTCAAAACCATGGCTACGCCGTGGATTGCGACAGCGTGAAGCTGGGAAACATCAGCTTTTCCAACGCCAACGACGGCACCTGCGAGGGCATTGACTACCCCGCCGCCCGGGCGTTTACCGTCCAGTTCCACCCGGAGGCCTGCACCGGCCCCAAGGACACCGGATTTTTATTTGACCGCTTTATCACATTGATGGGAGGTGAGGGACAATGCCGCTGAATACCAGTATTAAAAAAGTCCTGGTCATCGGCTCCGGCCCCATTGTCATCGGGCAGGCCGCCGAGTTTGACTACGCCGGGGCCCAGGCCTGCCGCGTTTTGAAGGAGGCGGGGGTCAATGTGGTGCTGTGCAACTCCAACCCCGCCACCATCATGACCGACCAGGCCATGGCGGACGAAATTTACTTGGAGCCCCTCACCACGGAAACCATCAAGCGCATCATCCGCAAGGAGCGGCCGGACAGCGTGCTGGCGGGTCTGGGCGGGCAGACGGGCTTGAACATCGCCATGCAGCTGGACAAGGAGGGCTTTTTCGCCGCCGAGGGCGTGCGCCTGCTGGGCAGTGATGCCGCCGCCATCTCCCGGGCGGAGGATCGGGAGCTGTTCAAGGAGGCCATGGCGGAAATCGGTCAGCCGGTGATTGCCTCCGACATCGCGGAAACCCTGGAGGGCGCGCTGGAGGTGGCAGGCCGTCTGGGCTATCCCGTCATTGTCCGGCCCGCCTTTACCCTGGGCGGTGCCGGCGGCGGCGCGGCAAAGGACGAAAAAGAGCTTCGCGTCATCGCCCAAACCGGCTTGGACGCCTCTCCCATCACCCAGATTCTGGTGGAAAAGGCCATTTTCGGTTGGAAGGAAATTGAGTTTGAAACCATGCGGGACGGCGTGGGCAACGTGATTGCCGTGTGCTCCATGGAAAATTTGGACCCGGTGGGGGTGCATACCGGGGACTCCATCGTGGTGGCCCCCACCCAGACCCTGGCGGACAAGGAATTTCAAATGCTGCGCACCGCCTCTTTGGACATTATCACCCATTTGAACATTGTGGGCGGGTGCAACTGCCAATTGGCGCTGAACCCGGATACCTTTGAATACGCGGTGATCGAGGTCAATCCCCGGGTGTCCCGGTCCTCCGCGCTGGCCTCCAAGGCCACCGGCTACCCCATCGCCAAAATCACGGCGAAAATCGCCCTGGGCTATACCCTGGACGAAATTAAAAACGATATCACCGGCAAAACCTGCGCCTGCTTTGAACCCACACTGGACTATATCGTGGTGAAAATGCCCAAGTGGCCCTTCGACAAATTTGTGGATGCCAGCCGCAAGCTGGGCACGCAGATGAAGGCCACCGGCGAGGTGATGGCCATTGCCCCCGGGTTTGAAATGGCGCTGATGAAGGCCGTCCGGGGCGCGGAAATCAGCATGGACACCCTCAACCGCAAGCCGGACCCCGCCGATTCGGCCCCTGTGGAGGAGCGGCTTTCCCGGGTGGACGACCGGCGCTTGTTCACCGTGTTTGAGGCGCTGAAAACCGGCGTCTCCGTGGACAGGGTGTTTGAAATCACCCGGATTGACCGGTGGTTTTTGAGTAAACTCCAAAAAATGGCCCGATTTGAGCTGGATTTGCAGGAAAACGGCCTCACCGGGGCAAGCTATGACCGGGGCAAGCAGATGGGCTACCCGGACGACACGCTGCTCCGGCTCTCCGGCGCGGCTGCACTGCCCTGCGCCGCCAAGACTGCCGCCTACAAAATGGTGGACACCTGCGGCGCGGAATTTGACGCGGAAACCCCCTATTTTTACTCCACCTTTGACCGTGTCTGCGAGTCCCGCAGCTTCCCCCGCAGCGGCAAGCCCACCATCATCGTCCTCGGCTCCGGCCCCATCCGCATCGGCCAGGGCATTGAGTTTGACTACTCCTCCGTCCACTGCGTGTGGACGCTGAAGGAACTGGGCTACGAGGTGGTCATTGTCAACAACAACCCGGAGACGGTTTCCACGGATTACGACACCGCCGACCGGCTCTATTTCGAGCCGCTCTGCCCCGAGGATGTGCTTCACATCGTGGAGGTGGAAAAGCCCGTGGGGGTGGTGGTGGCCTTTGGCGGACAGACCGCCATCAAGCTCACCAAATTTTTGGATGCCCACGGCATTCCCATCATGGGCACCTCGGCGGAGAGCATCGACATGGCGGAGGACCGGGAGCGGTTTGACGCGCTGTTGGAGCGGTTTTCCATCAAGCGGCCCCGGGGCATGGGCGTCACCGGCTTGCAGGGCGCACTGGATGCGGCCCATGAGCTGGGCTATCCCGTGCTGCTGCGGCCCAGCTACGTCATCGGCGGGCAGAACATGGTCATCGCCCATAACGACGGCGCGGTGACCACCTATATGAACGTCATCCTCTCCGGCAAGGTGGAAAACCCCGTGCTGGTGGACCAGTATTTGATGGGGACGGAATTGGAAGTGGACGTGATTTCCGACGGGAAAAACGTTTTGATTCCCGGCGTGATGCAGCATATTGAGCGCACCGGCGTCCATTCCGGCGACTCCATCGCCGTGTATCCGCCCTTTTCCATCGGGGATAAAATGCTCCGCACCATTGTGGACTGCTCCGAAAAACTGGCGTTGGCCCTGGGTACCCGGGGGCTGATCAATATTCAGTATCTCATCTATCAGGGGGAGCTGTACGTCATTGAGGTGAACCCCCGGGCCAGCCGCACCGTGCCGTATATCTCCAAGGTCACCGGCGTGCCCATGGTGGATTTGGCCACCCGGGTGATGGTGGGACAGCCCTTGGCGGCATTGGGCTACGGCACCGGCCTCTATCCCACGCCGCCCTATGTCGCCGCCAAGGTGCCGGTGTTCTCCTTTGAAAAACTGGGGGATGCCAACGCGTCGCTGTCGCCGGAGATGAAATCCACCGGCGAGGTGTTGGGTCTGGGCAAAAACTTGCAGGAGGCCCTCTTTAAGGGCTTAGTCTCCGCCGGATATAAAGTGGAAAAGCCCCAGCGGGGCGGCATTTTAATCTCCGTCAACCGCCGGGATCAGCCCGAGGTGGTGGGCATCGCCCGGAAGCTGGACGACATGGGCTTTAAGCTCTACGCCACCGACCGCACCGCCTTTGAAATCTCCCAGTTGGGCACCGACGTGGAGGTGGTGGGCAAGCTAGGCCAGGACAACCGGGTGTTCCAGCTCTTGGAGGCCGGGAAAATTGACTATATCATCCTCACCGGCTCCACCGAGCCGGACTATATCCGGGACTTTATCCACCTCAATCACCGGGCGGTGCAGTTGGGCATTCCCTGCCTCACCTCACTGGATACGGCGGCGGCCCTGGCGGATATTCTGGCCTCCCGCTACACCCAGGGCAACACGGAGCTGGTGGACATCTGCCACCTGCGGACGGCCCGGCAAAAGCTGCCGTTTTCCAAGCTGCAAACCTGCGGCAACGACTATATTTTCCTGGAGAATTTTGACGAGTCCATCACCTGCCCGGAATCCCTCTGCGTGTCGCTGTGCCATCCCCACTTCGGCGTGGGGGCGGACGGCATCGTCCTCATGGAGCACTCCGCCAAGGCCGACGCGAAAATGCGGATGTTCAACCGGGATGGCAGCGAGGGACAAATGGCGGGCAACGCCCTGCGCTGTATGGGCAAATACCTCTACGACAACGGCCTTGTCCCCAAGGAGAGCATGACCATTGAGACGGAAACCGGCGTCAAAACCGTGGAGCTGTACACCATCAACGGAAAAGTCACCTCCGCCTGCGTGTCCATGGGCTATGCCACACTGGATACGGCGGCTCTGGGCTTTGCCCTGCCGGACAAGCAATTGGTGGACTATCCCGTGAACATCGGCGGCACGCCCTACTCCATCACCTGCGTGGACATGGGCAACCCCCACTGCGTGGTGTTCTGCCCCCGGGTGGACGCGGTGGATGTGGCCGCCGTGGGCCCGCTTTTTGAGCATGCGGACTATTTCCCCCGGCGCATCAACACGGAATTTATCCGGGTGGTGAATCCCAACACCATTAAAATGCGGGTCTGGGAGCGGGGCAGCGGCGAGACGCTGGCCTGCGGCTCCGGCGCCTGCGCGGCGGTGGTGGCGGCAGTGGCCAACCATTTGTGCCGGAAGGATGAGGACATCACCGTCAAAACCCGGGGCGGCGATTTGGTGGTCCGCTATACCGACGAGGAAGTCACCCTGACGGGCGACGCCAAGCTGGTGTACACCGGCGAGGTGGAATACTAACATCAGCCGGCCCGGGCCGGTGACAGCCCACCGGGCGCAAAGCGGAGGCACTGCGATAAGCGGCGTCCCGGGAGAGAAACAAAAAGTCGGCGCTCCCACCTGCGGAACGCCGACTTTTTTGAGAGAGGAGACAGATGGATTTGGAACGACAGCGCTCAGACTCCTTTACCGTGGCGGCCCTGCTGGCCCTGTCCGGCGGCCTGCTGGACGCGTACACCTACCTCTGCCGGGGCGGGGTGTTTGCCAACGCCCAAACCGGCAATCTGGTGCTGTTGGGGGTGCGGCTGGCGGAGGGACAGTGGCGGTTGGCCTCCCACTATCTGGTGCCCATTTTGGCCTTTGTCCTGGGCGTACTGGCGGCGGAATGGCTGAAAAATCACTGCCCGGTCAACGGTCGCCTCCACTGGCGGCAGGTGGTGCTGGGTCTGGAAATTCTCCTGCTGGCGGCGGTGTCCTGGGTGCCGATCGGCCCGTGGGACGGCGGGGTCAACAGTCTGGTGTCCTTCGTGTGCGCGTTGCAGGTGGAGGCCTTTCGCACCGTCCGGGGCAATCCCTTCGCCTCCACCATGTGCACCGGCAACCTCCGCAGCGGCACCGAGGCGCTGTATGTGGGAATTTCCGCCGGGGACCGGGACCACTTGGGCCGGAGCGGGTGCTATTTCGGCGTGATTGCCTGCTTTGTGGCGGGGGCGGCGGCGGGGGTTGCCGTGTCCCATCTCGCGCCCCAGCGGGCGGTGCTGGCGGCTGCCGGCTTGCAGCTGGCGGCACTGCTTTGGATGTGCCGGGGAAAAGAGGGGGAATAGGGGGAATGGAGACGATTTTCGCCAAAATTCCCCGAAATCCCCGGAAAGAGACTGGAAAAATGAGGGGTTTTCTGGTATACTGAGTTCAGGCTTGGGGGTGTACCCCGGGCCACAACTTTGACTGGGAGACGAATCATGAACACAGCCGCACACAGCCATCCCACGGTGGGGATGCGCAAT
>JAVVPH010000087.1:0-7375 GCA_036655835.1 Oscillibacter sp. | reverse complement strand
GGCTCTTAGCGCGGAGACTGCTCCGCAGAGCGTTTCGTAGCGCAACCGCCGAAGGCGGCTCTTAGCGCGAAGATAACCCAGGAAGGGTTCCTTTCGTTTTTCAATCATAAGTTTTTGAAACTTTTCACGGGTTTCAAAAACTTGGCCTCAGCGCGGCGAAAAAGCTTTTTCGCCACGCTGAGGAGCCGTGCGCTGGGCGCACGGCTCCCTTTTTTACGGTTCGGGGGGGAATTGCAGGGTGAAGGTACTTCCCTTTCCCGGCTGGCTCTCCAATTTCACCTGGGCGCCCAGATAGGCGCAGCCGTGCTTGACAATGGACAGACCCAGGCCCGTGCCCGGGGCGGAATGACTTTTCTCCACCCGGTAAAACCGCTCGAACACCCGGCTTTGTGCCTCCTGAGGGATGCCGATGCCGCTGTCCGCCACCGTCACTCTGGCCCCCAGGGCCGTGGGCTCCACCGTGACGTGTACACTGCCGCCATCGCGGTTATAGGCCACGGCATTGTCGCAGAGATTGAAGAGAATTTCCTCCACAATGGCCGGCACGCCCCGGGCAAAGGCCGTCTCCCCCGCCAGTTCCAGGGTGATATGACGGCTCTGGGCGGCGGGGCGGACCTGCTCTAACACACGGCCCGCCAAAGCGAACAGCTCCACCGACTCCCACTCGGCGGCGGGGCCGCCCTCGTCCAGGCGGGAGAGCTTGATGATATCGTTGACCAGCTTGATCAGCCGCTCTGCCTCCCGGTGGAGATTTTCGGCAAAATGGGGCAGGTCAGCGGGCTGTATCAACCCGTTTTCCAAAATTTCCGCCGTGCCCAAAATGGAGGTCAGCGGCGTTTTCAGCTCGTGGGAGACGTTGGCGGTAAATTCCCGGCGGAGCTGCTCTCGCCGGGCCTTTTCCGTCACGTCCAACAGCACCAGCACCGCGCCGGAAATGCGGCCCTCCCGCTCCACCGGACTGGCTAAAATCTGGCGGCAATCCTCTTCCCGCTCCAGCATTTCCTCCCAGCGGCGGCCCGCCAGGGCCTCCTCCACACAGCGGCGAAAGCCGCTCTCCCGGTTGAGGGCGTAGGCACTGCACGGCTCCTCCCCCGGGGTCTGGGCCCCCAACAGGCGGAGGGCGGCTGTGTTATAGGACAGCACATTGGTCTTGGCATCCAGCACCAAAAAGCCCTCGCTCATATTTTCCGTGATGGCGGCAAATTCCGCCTGCTGGCGGCGCAGTTCCCCCATCTGCCGCTCAATTTGGCGGTTTTGACTGCGGATGCGCCCCAACAGGGGGGCCAGCTCCTCATAATCCCGGGGCTCCGCAGGCTGCGCCAGGTCAATGGCATTGATGGGAGCCATGAGCTGTTTTGCCACGCGGGAGGCCAAAAACAGCGCCAGCACGCAGGCCAAAATCACCACAAACAGCATGGGCTGCAAGGCTTGCAGCACCACCAGCCACACGGAATACCGGGTGTCCGCCGTCCGCAGGACGGAGCCGTCGTCCAGACGCAGGGCGACGTACAGCGCGTTTTGGGACAGCGTGGCGGACCAGCGCACCGCGCTTCCCCGCCCCGTCCGCAGGGCCTGCTGAATTTCCGCCCGGTCGGCGTGATTTTCCATGTCGGCGGCACGCTCCCAATTGTCGTAGAGCACCCGGCCGTCCCCCGCCACCCAAGTGATGCGGGTGCCGTCGTCCAGACCATTCAAATAGTCCATGCCGTCCTTTTCCACGCCTTGGGCGATATACGCCGTCTGGGCGGACAGCTCCTGGGCCATCCGGCTTTGAAAATAGCCGTGGAGCACCCCCACGATCAGCACCAGACTGGCCAACAGCACCGCCAGAGACACCGTTAAAATCGAACGAAAAATACGTTTTGTCATATGGCCTTACTCCCCGATTTTATAGCCGTAGCCCCGGACCGTCTCAATGCAGTTTCCGCTCTCCCCCAGTTTTTGCCGCAGGGTGCGGACGTGGACATCCACCGTGCGGCTCTCGCCGGTGAAGGCGTAGCCCCAGACGTTTTCCAAGAGCTGTTCCCGGGAGATGACCTGGCCCCGGTTGCGCAGCAATAGGCACAGCACCTCAAATTCCTTCTGGGTCAGCAAAATTTCCTGCCCCGCCGCCCGGACGATGTGCTTGCCGGGATTGACGCACAGCGCACCCGCCCGGTACTCCTCCCGGGTTGTCTCCGTCCGCCGCAACAGCGCCCGGACCCGGGAGAGCAGCTCCATCATGCCAAAGGGCTTGGCCAGATAGTCGTCCGCCCCGCCGTCCAGACCCAGCACCTTGTCGTACTCCGTGCCCTTGGCGGTGAGCAAAATCACCGGAAGTCTGGCCGTTTTGTCCGCGGCGCGAAGCCGGCGCAAAATGGCGATGCCATCCTCCTCCGGCAGCATAATGTCTAGCAGCAGCAAGTCCGGCGGCTGCTCCGCCAAGGCCGCCCAAAATGCCGAGGGCAGGGGAAAGCCCCGGGCCTTCAGGCCCTGGGCGTTGAGGGAGTACAGCACCAAATCCCGGATGCTGTCGTCGTCTTCCAATAAGTAAATCATAGCGGTTCTCTCCTGCCTATGGCTCAGCCGGACGGCCAACGGGGGCCGTCCAGCCGAAAAATTTTCCTATGCCGGGCATGGCGGCGGGGTATCAGTTGTGGGACGGGTGCACGCCGGTGATGGAAAATTCCACCCACTCCGCCACGTTGGTGGCATGGTCGCCGATGCGCTCAAAATATTTGGCTACCATCAGCAGATCCAGGCCCATTTCGCCGTAGGACGCGTCGGTGGAAATCAGGGCGATCAGCTCGGTTTTCACCTGAGAAAACAGCGCGTCCACCACGTCGTCCGCCTCGCAGACCCGCCGGGCCAGCGCCACGTCCTTTTTCACGAAGGAATCCACGCTGTCCGTCACCATGGCGATCACCGCCCGGGCCATGTCGCCGATGTGAATCCGCCCGGAGCCGTCCGGGAGGGTGATATAGGCGGAGAGCTCAGCGATGTCCGCCGCCTGGTCGCCGATGCGCTCCAAATCGGAAATCATTTTCAGCGCGGCGGAAATCTCCCGCAGATCCTTGGCCACCGGCTGCTGCTGGAGCAAAAGCTTTAGGCACAGCGCCTCCACATCCCGCTCCTTTTGGTCAATTTCCCGCTCCGCCTCCACGGCGGTTTCCGCAAGGGCCTTGTCCCCCTTGAGCAGGGCCTCCGCCGCGGCGGAAATGGCATCCTCACACAGCGCGCCCATGCGAATGAGCTCCACATGGAGACTTTCCAGTTGTTCGTTAAATTTATCTCGCATTTTATCCGAACCTCCCGGTAATATAATTTTCCGTCCGCTGGTCCTGGGGCGTGGAGAAAATCCGGTCCGTCTCCCCAAACTCCACCAGCTCCCCCAGGAGAAAGAAGGCCGTCTTGTCGGAAACCCGGGCGGCCTGCTGCATATTATGGGTGACCATAATCACAGTATACTTGCTTTTCAGCTCCACTGCAAGGTCTTCAATTTTGGATGTGGAAATGGGGTCCAGGGCACTGGTGGCCTCATCCATCAGCAAAATATCCGGCTCCACCGCCAAGGCCCGGGCGATGCAAAGCCGCTGCTGCTGTCCGCCGGAGAGGCCCAGTGCACTTTTTTTCAGGCGGTCCTTCACCTCGTCCCAAATGGCGGCATCCCGGAGAGAGCGCTCCACCAGCTCGTCCAGCGCGGCGCGGCTGCGCAGGCCATGGGTCCGGGGACCGTAGGCAATGTTGTCGTAAATGCTCATGGGGAAGGGATTGGCCTTTTGGAACACCATGCCGATTTGGCGGCGGAGCCAGGTGGTATCCACCGAGGCATCGTAAATATTTTGGCCCTGATAGAGAATTTCGCCCTGAATCCGCACGGAGGGAATCAGGTCGTTCATGCGGTTGATGGATTTGAGAAAGGTGGATTTTCCACAGCCCGAGGGGCCGATGAGGGCCGTGATCTCATGCTCCGGCAGGGCGGCGTTCACCTGCTTGAGGGCCTGGTTGCTCCCGTACCACAAATTTAAATCCCGGACTTCCAAGCTGTTTGCCATGGCAGTATCTCCTTTATCGTCTGAGTGCGCGGCCCGTCAGCTTTGCCAGCAGGTTTAGCAGCAGCGTCAATAGCATTAAAATGGCGGCGATGGCAAAGGCCACGCCGGTTTCGCCCCGCTCCCCGGCGTAGACATACAGCGCCACGGTGAGCGTGGCGGAGGAGGATTGCAGGGCCGTGGCGAAATCGTTGAGCACCAGGCCGAAGCCGGCGGTGAACAGCAGGGCCGCGCTCTCCCCCACAATGCGGCCCACCGCCAAAATGCAGCCGGTGAGAATGCCGTCCAGGGCGTTGGGCAGGACCACGGTGCGCACGGTGTGCCACTTGCCCGCCCCCAGGGCCAAGGCCCCCTCCCGATAGCTGGCGGGCACGGTTTTTAGGCTCTCCTGGGTGGTGCGGACGATGGTGGGCAAAATCATGATCACCAGGGTCAGTCCCCCCGCCAGAACGCCCTGCTGCAAGCCCAGCAGCTGAATGAAAAACAACATTCCCACCAGGCCGAAAATGATGGAGGGAATCCCTGTCAGCGTCTCGGTGGCGAACTCGATGAGGGCCACCAGGCGGTGGCTGGCGGCGTACTCCGTCAGGTAAATTGCCGCCCCCACCCCCAGGGGCAGTACCACCAGCAGGGACAGGAAAATCATATACAACGTGTTGAGAATATTGGGAAAAATACCGATGGTATTGCTGAGATAACTGGTTTGCCCGCTGAGCAGGTCCCAATGAAGGCTGCCCGCGCCCCGGTAAAAGATATAGCCGATGAGCAGCGCCAGCACGGCGCAGGTCACGGCGGCGCAGAGATAGGTCAGGCCCCGCAGGCCCCGGTCGTACAGGCGGCGGCGGGGGGAAAGCTTCTCCACGGTCACCCCTCCTTTCGCTTTTTGATGCAGAGGTTTAAGAGGATATTGATGAGCATGATAAAGAGAAACAGCACCAGGCCGATGGAATACAGCGCCTGCTGCTGCAAACTGCCCACTGCGGCGTAGGACATTTCCGAGGCGATGGCGGTGGTGAGAAAGCGGACGGAGGTAAACAGTCCCGGCAGGTTTGCCACGTTGCCCGCCACCATGATAATGGCCATGGTTTCTCCGATGGCCCGGCCCACGCCCAGTACGATGGCGGCGGCGACGCCGCTGCGGGCGGCGGGGATGCTGACGCGGAAAACCGTCTCCATCTCCGTGGCACCCAGGGCCAGAGACGCCTCCTCATATTCCCGGGGCACGGCGCGGAGGGCCGTTTCCGACACGCTGACGATATTGGGCAGAATCATCACCGCCAACACCAAAATGGCGGAGAGCAGGCACGCGCCCGAGGCCAGTCCAAAGCCCCGCTGCACGGCGGGGACCAACACGATCATGCCCACCAGACCGTACACCACCGAGGGGATGCCCGCCAACAGCTCCACCGCCGTGCGGATGACCAGTGCGGTTTTTTCTCCCGCCACCTTGGCCAGAAACACCGCCGTCAGCAGTCCCACCGGCACCCCCAGCACCACCGCTCCGGCGGTGCCGTAAATGGAGGTGAGGAGAAAGGGCAAAATGCCGTAGGACGGCTCCACCGTGGTGGCGGTGGAGGCCCAGGTACTGCCCAGAAGGAAGTCCGTCAGGCCGATTTTTTGGATGGCGGGCAGGCCGGAGACGATGAGGTACACACTGATCAGCAGCACAAAGGCCACCGTCACCGCGCCGCAGAGCAAAAACAGCGTGTGCATCCCCGTTTCCAGGGCCTCCCGGGCACGGCGGCTGCGGGGAGCGGGCGGCGGCGCGGCGGCAAGGACACCGGCGGTCTGGCCCAGGATTTCAGAATCCATGGAATCTCTCCTTTTCAAAAGTGCTTCGGGGCAAACGGCCCCCCGGCTGCGGGTCAGGCGGGAAATCGTCCCGGCCCCAGGGGGACAGCGGGAGGACAGGACTTCCTGTCCTCCTGAGACGGGTTGGCCTTCTGAGATGGGCAATCCACTCACGATGGCCTTATCCCGAGATGGCCTTATCCCGAGATGGCCTTATCCCGAGATGGCCTTATCCCGCCACGGGCACCGCGCCGGCGGCCTTGATGAGGGCATTTGCGTCCGGGGAGGTCATGTAGGTGAAGAAGGCCTGGGCCGTGTCGGACAGCGGCGTGCCGTCCTTGGTGACCAGCACGAAGGGGCGCTGAATGGCGTAGCTGCCGTCCAGAACGGTATTTTCCGTGCAGGCGACACCGCCCACGGTGATGGCCCGGATGCCCTCCTGGCCCTCCACCGCGGAGAGGGATGCGTAGCCGATGGCGTTGGGATTGTTTTTCACCGCCTCAATCACCGCGCCGGTGGAGGTCAGCTCCTGGGCCAGCACACAGGCATCCTTGCTGCCGGTGATGCTCTCAAAGCCGTCCCGGGTGCCGGAGCCGGCTTCCCGGCCGATGCAGGCAACGGGACCGGCGGCACCGCCCACGGCGCTCCAGTCGGCAGCCGCGCCGGTGAAAATTTGGGTGATCTGCTCCACCGTCAGGTCACTGACCGTGCTGTTTGCATTGACAATGACGGCGATGCCGTCCAGGGCCACGTTGGTGCCCGCCAGACCGGCGGCTGTCTCCTCGTCCTTCAAGCCCCGGGAGGACAGGCCAATGTCGCAGGTTCCGTTTTTCACGGCCTCAATGCCGGTGCCGGAGCCGGTGGGGTCATAGGTGATTTTCACCCCGGCGTGGTCCGCCATAAATTGCTCGGACAGTGCGCCAATCACCTTTTCCATGGAGGTGGAGCCGTTGACGGAGATGGTGCCGGTCAGGTCCGGCTCACCGCCGGGTGCGGGGGCGGCGGGGGCCTTTGCGCCACAGCCCGCCAACAGGGCCGCCACGGTGGTCAAGGTCACTAGGGTTGTGATCCATTTTTTCATTTCATTTTTTCTCCTTTAAATTTTTCTCTCTGTTTGCCACAAACCCGGCACAGAGAGTATCATGGGATTGGCAGTCAGATTTTTTGTCAGCTGGTGGAAAAACGACCCGGGCGGGCGGGTCCCCGGCAGGACGGTTTTACACGAGACGGCGAAAATCTGCAAACAGGCCCTTGGCAAAGGCCGTGCTCTGTGCGGGTGTTTCTTTAGTATAGACAGCCCTGCGTAAAATCCGTCACCAGAGAAAGGTAAAGTTTATGTAAAATCGAAAATTTTTGAGGGCGGCGGACGTAGCGGCGAACGCGGCAGCGCGGCGGCGGACGTAGCGGCGAACGCGGCAGCGCGGCGGCGAACGCGGCCGTGCGGCGGCAGGCGGTGGACGCGTCCCCGGGTGACGCCGCCATTTGGCAGGTCTGTTCACGCCGCCCCAGAAAAAAATCCAGCCGCCGAGGCCGACAGCCGGATTTCTCTATTT
>JAVVPH010000086.1:0-7428 GCA_036655835.1 Oscillibacter sp. | reverse complement strand
TCTGGCGAGCCAAAATCGCGCAGGAATACTGACGTATTTCAAGGGTTTTTGGTGACGTCCAGACGAAAAATACGCCGCTAAGACGTGGGGTAGGATTGATTCAGAGGTTCCTTAAATTTCGCCCTCAAGCTCTTCGGACAGTAGGCGTACAGCCTCGTCCAGATAGCTTTGCAGGGGCTGCATCGGCCCCACCGCCAAGCGGATATTACAGCGCTGGGAGGGCAGTAAAATTTTCACCGCGTCGCTGCCGCCGATGGCCGCCGCCATGGCGGGACTGACCTCCCCCAGCAGGCCGTTGGCGGTCAAAATGCCAATGGGTCCCAAGAGCACCCGCATTTGGGACGCACCCCAAATCACGGCATTTTCCCCGGTGGCGCCGTCGTCCGCACCGGCCTTGAGCATGGCGGAGGTAGCCACGGCGTTGGTGCCGATGGCCCGGACGCGGAGCGCTGGATACGCCGCTTTCACTTGCGCCACTAAGGCTCGGCCCACGCCGCCGCCCTGGCCGTCAATCACCGCCACCTGTATTTCTTTCCGTTTCATCCGTGAATTTCCTCCCCTTGCGCGCATTGTTTCTATGGGGTTTAGTATAAAGCCCACGGCGGCAAAAAGCAACATTTTCCCGGCGATTTTGCCGTTTATCCTTGACGCCGGGGGCAAAAATGGGTATACTAAATCCCAGTGCAGTCAAAAGGCTGTTTCGGCTCTGAAGGGCCGTTGATTTGAGAAAAATTTTTTGTTTTTTTACAGTGAATTGCCCGGCAAAAGCCGTGTAAAATGCCAGAAGGTATACCCCCCAGGGGTATGCCTTCTCTCTTTTTTCGCAAATTTTTTCATGAAAATGGAGCTTTTTATGGATTTAAAAGACTTTTTTTGTCAAAATCCGGCCGGAATTTTGGCCTTCTCCGGGGGAGTGGACTCCTCCCTGCTGGCCTGGGCGGCGGCAAAATATGGCAAAAAGTGGGAGGCGTACTACCTTCACTCCGCCTTTCAGCCCGCCTTTGAACTGGCGGATGCCCGCAAGCTGGCGGCGGAGGTGGGTCTGCCGCTGACGGTGTTGGAGCTGGACATTTTGGCCCTGGAAGCCGTGGCGGAAAATCCCGGAAACCGCTGTTATTTTTGCAAAAAGGCCATTTTTTCCGCCATTTGCGAAAAAGCGGCCCAAAACGGCTTTTCTCTGGTCATTGACGGCACCAACGCCTCCGACGATTCCGCTGACCGCCCGGGGCTGCAAGCCCTGCGGGAGCTGGAAATCCGCTCTCCCCTGCGGGAGTGCGGATGGACCAAGGCCGACGTGCGGCGGCTGAGCCGGGAGGTGCCATTGTTCACCTGGGACAAGCCCGCCTACGCCTGTCTCGCCACACGCATCCCTTGCGGCACAAGGATTACAGCCGAAAAATTGAGGAAAATCGAGGACGGCGAGGCCGCCTTGACCGCTCTGGGTTTTCGGGATTTTCGCATCCGGCTCCAAGGCGACGGGGCGGTGGTGCAGCTCACGCAGTCACAGCTGCACCGGGCCTGGGCACAGCGGGAGGCCCTGCTGGAGACGCTCTCCCCCCTCTTTTCCCCGGTCACCCTGGATTTAAAGCCCCGAACGCCAAGCGAATAACCGGGCCAAGCTTTTCCCGGCAAGGGGCGGATTTTTGCGTACCACCCAGCGTTTTTCCCCGGCGGGGAATTTGGAAAGGAGCCGTCAACATGGCAAATAAGCGCGACATTTTATCCGTTTTACAGGCCGTACAGGCCGGGGCCCTGGACCCGGAGGAGGCCCTGCTGCAACTGAAAATGGCCCCCTTTGAGGACTTGGGCTACGCCAAGGTGGACTGCCACCGGGCCGTCCGCCAGGGCGCGGCAGAGGTGATTTTCGGGCAGTCCAAAACGCCGGAGCAGATTGCCGGCATTGTGGAGGCCATGGCAAAGCAGGGCGGCGCAAATATTTTGGTCACCCGCATTTCCCAGGAGACGGCGGACTTTTTGGCGGGGAAATTCCCCCTGCGGTACCAGCCCCTGGCCCGTTTGGCGGTGCTGTTTCCAGAGGCTGTTGCCCCCAGAGGATCCATTGTGGTAGCCACCGGCGGCACCAGCGACATGGGCGTTGCCGAGGAGGCCGCCATCACCGCCGAGGTGCTGGGCAACCGGGTGATTCGGCTTTACGACGTGGGTGTCGCGGGACTACACCGGCTACTGAGCAATTTGGAACCCCTGATGTCCGCCCGGGTGGTCATCGCCGTGGCGGGGATGGAGGGGGCTCTTGCCAGCGTGGTGGGCGGTTTGGTGGATTGCCCGGTGATTGCCGTGCCCACCAGCGTGGGCTACGGCGCCAGCTTCGGCGGGCTGTCCGCCCTGCTGTCCATGCTCAACTCCTGCGCCAGCGGCAGCAGCGTGGTGAACATCGACAACGGCTTCGGCGCGGGATTTCTGGCCAGCCGCATCAATCAAATGGAGAGTTGTAAGGAATGAAAACACTGTATTTAGAATGTAACATGGGCGCGGCGGGAGATATGCTGTTGGCGGCGCTGTACGAATTATTGGACGACAAGGCCGGATTTCTGCAAACCATGAACCACCTTTGCCCCGGCGTAACCGTGGAGGCCCAACCCGCCGCCACCTGCGGCATTGCGGGGACCCACATGGACGTGCGGGTCCACGGGGAGCGGGAGGAGGACCAGGGGCATCCCCACGCCCTGCCCGCCGCCGTGGGACAGGGCGCACTGCTCCGGGAGCCGTCGGCGCAGGAACACGCGCATGAGCATGGGCATGAGCATGGGCATGAACATGAGCACGGGCATGGGCATGGACACGAGCACGAACATGAGCATGAACTGGACCTCGAGCACGGACATGAACACCACCATGCCGCGCCGGGGGAGATTGCCGCGATTTTGGACCGTTTGCCGGTGCCGGAGGCGGTGCGGGCAAACGCCAAGGCGGTTTACGACCGGATTGCGGCGGCGGAATCCGCGGCCCACGGCGTGCCGGTGACGGAGGTGCACTTTCACGAGCTGGGGGCACTGGACGCAGTGGCGGATGTGACAGGGGTATGCCTGGCCCTGCACCTGCTTGCCCCTGACGCGGTGGTGGTTTCCCCCATTCATGTGGGCTGCGGACTGGTGCGCTGTGCCCACGGCCTTGTGCCGGTGCCCGCCCCCGCCACGGCCCGGCTGCTGACGGGGATTCCCTGCTACGGCGGGGAAATTTCCGGCGAGCTATGCACCCCCACCGGGGCGGCGCTGTTGGCCTTTTTTGCCCAGCGCTTCGGCCCCATGCCGGTGATGACACCGGAGAAAATCGGCTACGGCATCGGCACCAAGGAATTTCCCGCCGCCAACTGCGTCCGGGCCTTTTGGGGCGAGACGGGTCAGGCGGACCAGGCCCAAATTGTGGAGCTGTGCTGTCATCTGGACGACATGACGGCGGAGGCGTTGGCCTTTGCCGGGGAAGCGCTGCTGGCCCAGGGGGCCTTGGACGTGGCCTCCGCCCCCATCACCATGAAAAAGGGCCGGGCGGGCATTGCCTTCACCGTGCTGTGCCGTCCCGCTGACGAGGAGCGCTTGGCCCAGGCGATTTTGCGGGAGACCAGCACCAACGGCGTCCGGGCGAAGCACTGCGGAAAATACATCCTCACCCCCTCCCTGCGGACGGTGGAGACGCGCTACGGACCCATCCGCGTGAAGTGCGCCGACGGCTTGGGTATTCACCGGGAGAAGCCGGAATACGAGGATGTAGCCGCCGCCGCCCGCCGGGAAAAGCTGCCCTTCGGGCAGGTTTGGGACGAACTATTTTTACAGATTAAGGGAGAAAACGGCCATGAATGAGGAAATTTGGAGCAAATGCGTGGCCTTTCACGGACACGCCTGTCCCGGCCTGGCCCTGGGGGCCCGGCTGTGCGAATATGTGCAGGCGCAGTTGGGGGCGGACTTTTCCCCTGACGAAAATCTGCTGTGCATCGCGGAGACGGATGCCTGCCCCGCCGACGCGATTCAGGCGATTTTGGGCTGTACCTTCGGCAAGGGCAATTTGCTGTACCGCCCCACGGGAAAAACGGCCTACAACTTTTACAACCGTTCCACCGGGGCCAGCGTCCGGGTGGCGGCGCGGCGCAGTGCCAGTCCCCTGAGCCGGGAGGAGCGGATCAAGCAGATTCAAACCGCGCCCTTGGAGGAATTATTCACCACCACAGCGGTGAACTACCCCCTGCCGGAGTCGGCCCGGATTTTTAAAACCCTGACCTGCGCCCTCTGCGGCGAGGGCATGGCGGAGCCGTGGGCACGGATGCAGGACGGGCAGATCGTGTGTCTCCACTGCTTTCAGGCCTATGCGCGCTGATGCCCCCGGGATTTCGGGATCAAATTGACAAACGAAAAGGAAACCCTCACATGAATCAGATCAAGCGACTGCTTTGCACCCTGCTCCTCGCCCTCTGCCTTTTGGGCCTGACGGCCTGCGGCGCAGGGGTTTCCACCCCGCCGGACCCGCTTGCCGCCCCCGCCGTCCGCACCGTGACGGACTGCTTTGGCCGGGTGGTGGAAATTCCCGCCACCGTGAAAACCATTGTCTGCACCGGCTCCGGCGCACTGCGGATGGTGAGCTATTTGCAGTGCACCGACCGCCTTGTGGGCGTGGAGGACACGGACAAGCAATACGAAACCTCCACCCTGCGGGACTACGCCCATGTGAATTACCAGATTTTCGCCCCCCTGCCCTCCATCGGCAAGGGCGGCGGCACCGGCAACACGGCCTATTTGGAGGAGCTGATGCAATTGCAGCCCGACGTGATCCTCTCGGGCTACAACCAGGAGGCTCTGGAGGATTTGGCCAAGGCCACCGGGATTCCCTGCGTGTCCATCCGGGCCAGGAGCATCAATTTTGTGGACGAGAGCTTTTATACCGCCATGGGCGTTGCCGCCGAGGTACTGGGGGCGGAGACACGCTGTGGGGAGGTTTTGCAGTACATTGACGACTGCAAGGCCGATTTGGCGGAGCGGACGGCAGGCGCGGACCAGGGGAAAACGCCCAGCGTCTACACCGGGGCGGTCACCTTTTCCGGCGCGCACGGCTTCACCGGGACCTACGCCCAGTTCGGGCCGTTTCTGGGCATCGGGGCCAAAAACGTGGCGGACGAAACCGGCGAAACCGGGTATTTCGACGCGGACATGGAGAAAATCATCGCCTGGGACCCGGATTTGATTTTTCTGGACCCGGGCAACCTGGATTTGGTGCGGGAGGAAATACGGACCAACCCGGCCTTTTTTCAGTCGCTCCGCGCGGTGCGGGAGGGGAAGGTCTATTCCGCCGTGGCCTTTAACAACTACTCCACCAACGTGGGCTACGCACTGGCGGACGCGTACTACGCCGGGACGGTGCTGTTTCCGGGCCGCTTCGCCGACCTGGACATCGCCGCCAAAACCGACGAGATTTTGGAATTTTTGCTGGGAGACGGCTATTATGACGAGATGGTCGCAGACGGCCTCTCCTTTGGAGTGATTGACCTTGGATTTACACAGTGAGGCCCTGCCCCGGCGGGAGGACAGCTATGACCGCTTTCTCCGCCGCAAGGGGCTTTTCGTGGCGCTTCTTTTGGGGCTTTTGTTGGCGGCGGCGCTGTTTTCCCTGTGCAGCGGCTCGGCGGGACTGTCCCTGGGGGAGGTGGGCACGGCCCTGATGGGGGGCGGCACGGCCCAGAGCCGGGCCATTGTATGGAACGTCCGCCTGCCCCGGATCGTCACCGCCGCAGTGGTGGGGGCGGCACTGGCGCTGTCCGGCTGCGTGATGCAAAATGTGCTGCGCAATCCCCTGGCTGCCGCATCCACCCTGGGGGTATCCCAGGGGGCGGCCTTCGGCGCGGCACTGGCCATCATCGCACTGGACGCGGGGGTGCAAAACGCGGCCAACGCCGCCACGGCACTGACCATCTCCTCCCCCGCCACGGTGACGCTCTGCGCGTTTTTGGGGGGACTTGCCACCACGGCGGTGGTACTGGGGCTGTCCCGCCTGCGAAACAGCAGCCCCAGTACCATGATTTTGGCGGGCGTGGCCCTCAGCTCCCTCTTTTCCGGGGCCACCGCGCTGCTGCAATATTTCGCGGACGACGTGCAGGTAGCCACGGTGGTATACTGGACCTTTGGGGATTTGGGCCGGCCGGGCTGGTCGGAAATCGGGCTACTGACGGCGGTGACGGGGGCGGCATTTGTGTATTTCCTCTGGAACCGCTGGAATTACAACGCCCTGAGCAGCGGCATCCAAAGCGCCAAAAGTCTGGGGGTCAGCGTGGATGGACTGAGCTATGTCAGCATGGCGGTTTGCACCCTGATTGCCGCCATTTCTGTGGCGTTTGTGGGGATTATCAGCTTTGTGGGGCTGATTGCCCCCCACATGGTGCGGCGGGTGACCGGGGAGGACTATCGGTTTCTCCTGCCCTGCTCCGCGCTGTGCGGAAGTATTTTACTGCTGGCGGGGGACTGGATTTCCAAAACCCTGCTCTCGCCGGTGGTACTGCCCATCGGCGCCATGACCTCCTTTTTGGGCGCGCCGCTGTTTCTCTATCTGGTGTGGAAGGGGGAGGGACTGAAATGATTACCGTGACGGATCTCTCCTTTTCTTACGGACGGCAGAGGATTCTGCGGGACGTGAATTTTTCCATGGAGCAGGGGGAATGTGTGGCGATTTTGGGCAACAACGGCGCGGGAAAATCCACGCTGATTGCCTGCATCAACCGCATTTTACAGCCCGACAGCGGGCAGGTCAGCATCGACGGACAACCGCTATCCGCACTGAGCCGCAACCAATTGGCCCGGCTCATCTCCTATGTGCCGCAAAAAAGCGAGCTGGGGCGGGTGACGGTATTGGACGCCATTTTACTGGGGCGCAAGCCCTACATGAAATGGGGGCCGACAGCGGAGGACCGGGACGTGGCGGAGCACGCCATGGAGGCGGTGGGTCTGGAGGCGTTTCGACTGCGGTATGTCAACGAGCTGTCCGGCGGGGAACAGCAAAAGGTGCTGCTGGCCCGGGCCATCGCCCAGGAGCCGCGGCTGCTGCTGCTGGACGAGCCCACCAGCAGTCTGGACCCACGGAACCAATACGAGTCCATGGCCCTCATCCGCCACTGCGCCCACGCCCACCACATCGCCGCACTGGTGGTGCTCCACGATTTGAATTTGGCCCTGCGGTTTTGCGATCGCTGTTTATTCCTCCACCAGGGGACGATTTTTGCCGCCGGGGACGCGGGGGTGGTCACCGCCGAGAACATCCGCACCGTGTACGGCATGGAGGCCGCTGTGCGGCAGGTGGACGGCGTGACCGTGGTGGTGCCCCAGATGAACCGAGAACTGTGAGCGGCGGCGCAGGGGAAATTCGATTGCGCTGGAAGCTTGAACCGCAAACCCGCCGGCAGACCGAAGGGACGGAGGGTCCCCCCGACGGCATTGC
>JAVVPH010000085.1:0-7467 GCA_036655835.1 Oscillibacter sp. | reverse complement strand
GGAGCAGCAGCAAATTGAGAATGCAAAAAATATTGATGTCATCATATAACAACAGCCGCATTGCCTTCCCGCCTTTCCCTCATATGGTTTTTCGTCAATCTCATCATACCACAGTCCCGGGACTACGTCATGTTATATTTTTAAATTTTGCATCATAAACCGCAGGCACTTGTGACCGCATTCGCCCTGGGTCCGAGCAGGAAAAACGCGGTGTATCCGGGGGGATACACCGCGTTTTTCTGTTGGTCGGCATTATTTGAACATTTTCACTTTCCCGAAAATCAGCGTCACCACCACACTGAGCACCACGGCGATGACCACGATAATCAAAAATCCCAGTGGACTGCCCGCAAAGGGCATCCCCGCCACGTTCACGTTCATGCCGTAGGCGCTGAAAATCATGGTGGGAATGGCCATGACCACCGTGATGATGGCCAGCACCTTCATGACAATGTTGAGGTTGTTGGAAATGACAGAGGCAAACGCATCCATCATGCCGCTGAGAATACCGCTGTAAATATTCGCCATCTCAATGGCCTGCTTATTTTCAACGATGACATCCTCCAGCAAATCCGCGTCCTCGGGATATTTTTTGATAATTTCGTTGCGCAGCAGCTTTTCCAGCACCACCTCATTGGACCGCAGGGAGGTGGTGAAGTACACCAGGCTTTTTTCCAGCTTTAAAAGCTCAATCAGCTCCCGGTTTTTTGTGGATTTGTGGAGCTGATTTTCCACCGCCTCGCTTTTTTTATCAATATTGTGGAGGTACAGCAGGTACAGCACCGCGATTTGATACAAAATTTGCAGGATAAACCGGGATTTCATGGTGGTGTGGAAGTCCCGGATTTTCCCATTGGCAAACTGCTGCAGCACCGCGCTGTCCTCGCTGCAAACCGTGATCACCGCCTCCTTGGTCACGATAATGGAAAGCGGAATGGTGTTGTACAGCTCTCGGTCGTTTTGCTCCTCCACCGTGGGGATATTCACCAAAATCATGGTATAGGTGTCATCCGTCTCGATGCGGGAGCGCTCGTCCGGGTCCAACGCGGCCCGGAGGGTATCGCGGTCAATGGTGTATTTTTCCGAAACCAGGGCAATGTCGGCATCACTCGGCTGAATCATGGAAATCCAGCAGCCGTCCTCCGGCTGGGCAATCCGCTCCAGCAGGTTGTTTTTTGTGGTGTAAATATTCATTTTATTTTGAATCCTTTCATGCTCTGCACAAGGCAAAGCCATGAAGGGCCTTGTCTGTGCGATTTAATTTCTCGGCGGAGGAATACTACTGTCCGAACAGGGTTCCGGCTGCATATGCTCATCTCCTTTCCTGATTTGCCTTCCCACGGCAATCCCCGCCATCGCTTCCGCTTCTTTTCCCCCCAGGGGCGCACCGGAAAGCGGTGGCGTTCTTCCCTTATTTTACCCCACACGGAACCAGAAAGCAATCGTTTTCCTATGTGCCGGCCCTGAGAAAAATCCAGGCAGCACAAAATCTTCGTCAAATTAGCAAGAAAAAAGGCGGAGATTGTCTGATTTTTGTCGAAGATAAAAAATTTTCATTGACAATCAAAAAGTTTTAGAATATGCTAGAGGTACAGCAGTGAGAAAACAGAATATGGATGAGCTTATATAGGCCCAAAATTGGTTGGGTGTTTCTACCAGCTACCGAAAACAGCTGCGCTATGAGTTCTCAGGATTTATTTTGAGAAGCAGTAGGCGCATTTTCGGTGGTATTTTTTTGCCCTTTTTCGCAAAACGCCGGGCCTCATGACCAATTTTAAGGAAGCTCTGATTCAATCCGTCCCGTGGATTGATGCAGAAGTTCCTTAAAGCAGCCGCCACCCTTTTGCGGGCGGTCCTGCTTTCACGGCTGTAAGCTCCCCTATCCCGGGACCGCGCCGCGGTCCGCTTCCCCGCAACAGCAGAATTCCCCGGCATTCCCCAGCAGCTCAGCTACGGTAAGGGGCCTTCGGCAGAACTGCGCCGAACGGGACGCCCCGAAGCTCATTGCCTTTTGGCAGAAAGAAAGGAAGGGTCCAGCATGAGTACCAATCCAACAACCCAGAGCCTCACCCGGGTGGACAGACTGTTCCACCTCACTGAAAAGGGCACCGATGTCAAAACCGAGATTATCGCCGGCATCACGACCTTTATGACCATGGCCTACATTCTGGCCGTCAACCCGTCCATCCTCAGCGCCTGCGGCATGGATTCCGGCGCGGTCTTCACCGCCACCGCTCTCGCCGCCGTCATCGCCACCGTTCTCATGGCACTGTTTGCCAACTACCCCTTTGTCCTGGCTCCCGGTATGGGGCTGAACGCCTATTTTGCCTACACTGTGGTGTTGCAAATGGGCTATTCCTGGCAGATGGCACTGGCCGCCGTGTTTGTGGAGGGTCTGATTTTCGTGGCCCTGTCCCTCACCCACGTCCGGGAGGCCATTTTCAACGCCATTCCCATGCCGCTGAAACACGCAGTTTCCGCCGGTATCGGCCTGTTCATCGCCTTTATCGGCTTGCAGAACTCCGGCCTTGTCACCGCCAACCCCGCTACATTGGTGTCCGTGTTCTCCTTTAAGGGTTCTCTGGCGGGCGGCACCTTCCAGACGGCGGGCATCACCGTTTTGTTGGCCATCCTGGGCGTTCTGATTACCGCCATCTTGATTGTCAAAAAGGTCAAGGGCAACATTCTCTGGGGCATTTTGGCCACTTGGGGACTGGGCATTGTCTGCCAGTTTACCGGGCTGTACGTCCCCACCCCCGACGCGGGCTTTTTCAACCTGCTCCCGGACTTCTCCAACGGCATCGCCATTCCCAGCCTGGCCCCGACCCTGATGCAGATGGACTTCTCCAAGATGCTCTCTCTGGACTTCTTCGTGGTCATTTTCGCCTTCCTGTTTGTGGATATGTTTGATACCCTCGGCACGCTGATCGGCGTGGCCTCCAAGGCAAACATGCTGGATAAGGACGGCAAGCTGCCCCAGATCAAGGGCGCGCTGCTGGCGGATGCCGTGGGCACCTCCGTGGGCGCGGTGCTGGGCACCTCCACCACCACCACCTTCGTGGAAAGCGCCGCAGGCGTGTCCGAGGGCGGCCGCAGCGGCCTCACCGCGCTGGTTTCCGCCGGTATGTTCGCTCTGGCGCTGTTCTTCTCCCCCATCTTCCTGGCCATTCCCGCCTTCGCCACCGCTCCCGCACTGATTATCGTGGGCTTCCTCATGGTCAGCGCCATTTTGAAGGTGGATTTTGACAATGCCTACGAGTCCATTCCCGCGTTTATCTGCCTGATTGCCATGCCCTTTATGTACAGCATTTCCGAGGGTATCGCCATGGGCGCAATCTCCTACGTCATCATCAACCTGGTGGGCGGCAAGGAACGACGCAAAACCATCAGCGTGGTCATGTACATTCTGGCCATCCTGTTTGTGCTCAAGTACATCCTGCTCTAAGGTCCACGCCGTGGGCAGCGGCACAAAGTAAATGTTCCTTTGAAACCGGGGGGCTGTTGCGATGCAACAGCCCCCCGGTCAGCTTGTCGAAAAACCCTGCGGGGTTCATTTGTCATGGGCCGCATGGCGGCAGGGCGCTTTCTTGGTCGATTCCCTCTTTCGGCGGCCTCCGGTCATGGGGACCGCTTTTTTCTATTTTGCCGCAGTCGGTCCCGCAGGCCGGGCAAAAATAGGCCGCCCCTGCGGCACGAGGCCGCAGGGGCGGTATGGTAGGGAGGGAGAGTGGATTAGATCAAGCTGTCCAGGGCGGCCTTGAAGTCGGCGATGATGTCCTCGGGATCTTCCAAGCCCACGCTGACGCGGACCAAGCCCTCGGAGATACCGGCCACTGCCAGCTCTTCAGCGGTGTAGGTGGAGTGGGTCATGGTGGCGGGATGCTCAACCAGCGTCTCGGCGTCGCCCAGGGAGACAGCGATGGTGCAGAGCTCCAGCTTGTTCAGCGCGGCGGCGGTGGCAGCCTTGTCGGCCTTCAGCTCGATGGAAATCATGCCGCCGGGCATTTTCATTTGCTTGTCGGCAATCTCATGGCCCTTGAAATCAGACAGGCCGGGATAGTAGACCTTGGAGACGGCGGGATGATTGTGGAAGAACTCCGCAACCTTCTTGGCGTTGGCGCAATGGCGCTCCATGCGGATATCCAGGGTCTTCAGGCCGCGGGCCAGCAGGAAGGCGTCAAAGGGACTCATAACCGCGCCGGTCATGTCCTTCAAGCCGAACATACGGCACTGGCCGATGAACTCTTCGTCACTGATGATAACGCCTGCGACCACGTCGCCATGGCCGTTGAGGTACTTGGTCGCGCTGTGGACCACCACGTTGGCGCCCAGAGACAGGGGACGCTGCAGATAGGGCGTGCAGAAGGTGTTGTCCACGATGACGCGGATGCCGGCGTTGTAGGCATGGGCGGTCTTGGCGATCAGCTCAATGTCCAGCAGCTTCAAGGTGGGGTTGCAGGGCGTCTCAAAATAGACAACCTTGGTCTTGTCGCTGAGATATTTTTTCAGGTTCTCAATGTCGCTCAGGTCGGTGAGGGTGACCTTCACGCCGAACTTGGCCATGCCATGGTTCAGCAGTGCGTAGGTGCAGCCATACAGCGTCTCGTCGGCGATGATTTCATCACCGGCAACCACGGCGCTCCACAGGGTGGAGGAGATGGCACCCATGCCGGAAGCGGTGGCCACAGCAGCTTCGCCGCCTTCCAAAGAGGCCAGCTTCGCTTCCACCAGAGCGGTGGAGGGGTTGCCCAGACGGCTGTAAATATAGCCGCCCTCTTTGCCTGCGAAGCGGGCGCCGCCCTGTTCCACGGTTTCAAACTCAAAGGTGGAGGTCTGATAAATCGGTGCGCAGAGAGAACCGGCAGAGTTGCTGACCTTACCGGCATGGATTTGGCGAGTGGCAAAGCCCATATTCTTTTCGTTATGCATAGTGATGTACCATCCTTTCATTTCCGCGCCCGCCGGAGCGTTGCTCCTGACGGGAATATGTGTGTCTGCTATCCGGATTTTCGCTATCCGAACAATTTTCGCAGTGTTCCGTGAGTTGAAGTGCGTGTGAAGAGAGAAAGAGGAAAGATTGCGTTTTTTGTAGCAATGTTGACTAGGAATGTTCTGTTGACTTCAAGTATTTTTATCAACTTCTAACTATTAGGATACCACAGATTTCACTGGGGTGTTAGCACGTCTTTTTTTCAATGCGTTCACAGTTTTTTCAATAGCCGTTTGACATCCTGTCAGAAAAGTCCTATAATATCAGTGGGTAAATGAACATTTTCAGAAAGGGAGCGGCTGTTTCATGACTTTTCAGCAGTTAATTTACGTGGTGGAGATTTCCAAGTGCGGTTCCATCAACAAAGCGGCTCACAAGCTCTTTTTGTCCCAGTCCGGTATTTCCACCGCCGTGCGGGAGTTGGAGGAGGAATTGGGGATTCGCTTCTTCTCCCGCAGTAACCGGGGCGTGGAATTTACGCCGGAGGGCAAGGAGTTTTTGAGCTACGCCGTGTCCCTGTTGGAGCAAAAAAAGCGGATTGAGGGGCTTTACGGTGAATCCAGAGATGCGGCTCCGGTGCGCTTTTCTGTCTCCACCCAGCGCTACCCCTTCACAGAGGACGCATTTTTGCAGATGCTTCAAACCATGGACGACAACCGCTTCCGCTTTTCCATCAAGGAGACGGGCATGGACGCGGTGATTGACGACGTGTATGACCACCGGGCGGACATCGGGGTGATTTTCCTCACGGAGCTGACGGAAAAAATCATCCGCCGACTGCTGGACTCCCGGGATTTGGAGTTTCGGGAGCTTGCCGCCGTGTCGCCCTGCATCTATGTGCGCCGGGGCCATCCGCTGGCGGATTTGGACTCCATCACCGAGACGGATTTAACGGGCTATCCCTATGTCTCCTTTGAGCACGACCAGGGCGTGGCCTCCGATTTTTCTGAGGAATATCAGATGCTATCCCTGAAAAAGCCCGCGAAGTGCATCAGCGTCAACAACCGCAGCACCGCCATCAACGTGCTGGCCGCCACCGACGCGTTCACCACCGGCAGCGGCTTGCTGGTGGAAAACCGGTCCTATTCCTCCATTGTCACGGTGCCGCTGGTGGGAAAAACCTGCATTCATCTGGGGTGGATTCGCTCAAAAAGCGGGAAAATTTCGCCCCAAACCGAAAAATTTATTCAATTATTGGAAAAATCCGTGGAGGATTCCATCCGCTATACAGAGCAAATCCGCGCCCCCCTCTACGACGACGAGGAGAGCTGAGGAACATCGGCTGTGCTTTGGGGCAACGAATGGGGTCCCTGCCAAATAAAAAAGCGTCGGCCAAACGGCCGACGCTTTTTTGTTGAAGGAAATTAGACCTGCGCGCTCTGCTTGGCTTCCAGGGCGATTTGGGCCTTCTTGGCCTCCACGCCGGATTCTGCCACATCGTACTCCCAGTTCCAGGGGTCCTTGCGGCAGACGCCATCGGCGAAGGGGATGAAGATGGAGAGGATGCCGAAGGCGGCCAGAATCCAGCAATACCACATATAGGGGATGATATTGATGGGGCTCATGGTGATGCCGTAGGCCGAGGTCAGGCTGGCGGCAACCAACAGCTGTGCGCCGTAGGGGATGATGCCCTGCAGCACGCAGGAGAACACGTCCAGCAGCGAGGCGGTCCGGCGGGGGTCCACCTTGTACTCGTGGCTCATGTCCCGGGCCACGTTACCGCTGACGATGATGGCGACGGTGTTGTTGGCGGTGGCGCAGTCAGCCAGGGAAACCAGGGTGGCAATACCAATCTGCGCGGATTTGTTGCCGCGCATCATGCCGCGGAGCTTGTTGATCAGCCAAGTGATACCGCCGTTATGGGCAATCATCTCAGCCAAGCCGCCGCAGAACAGGGACAGGAAGAACACTTCGTTCATGCTGGTGAAACCGCCCCAGATGCTCTGGGCGAAGGTGAAAATGTCGATAGAGCCGGTGAACATACCGATGAGGCCGGCGGCAAAGATGCCGATGGTCAGCACCAGGAACACGTTCAAGCCCACCAAGGCCAGAATCAGAACCGCCAGATACGGCAGAACCTTGATGAAGCTGAAGGACAGCGCGCCAATTTCCGTGACGGTTTCGGGACGGCCCACAAAAATCAGAACCACGATGGTGATGATGGCGGCGGGGAGAGCCATCAGGAAGTTGACCTTAAACTTATCCCGCAGCTCGCAGCCCTGGGTACGGGTGGCGGCGATGGTGGTATCGGAAATCATGGAGAGGTTATCGCCGAACATGGCGCCGCCCACGCAGGCACCCAGAATCAGGGGCAGGCTCAGTCCGCCCTTGTCGGCCACGCCGACGGCGATGGGAACGATGGCACCGATGGTACCCATGGAGGTACCGGTGGCGGTGCCCATGAAGGCAGAAATCACAAACACACCGGCAGCCAGGAACTGCACGGGAACCAGGGACAGGCCCATGTTCACGGTGGC
>JAVVPH010000084.1:0-7492 GCA_036655835.1 Oscillibacter sp. | reverse complement strand
TTTAATATTTTAGCACACTCGGGCCATGGGTTCAAGTGTTCGGCGAAAGCCTTCGTTTTCCCTGAAATTTCCCGTCCCTTGTCCTCATTGTCCGCAAAAAGTTGTTACGTAATTTTTCCCATAATTCCCCGTCACCTTCATAATCCGTTCATATTTCAAGGTTATGCACATTTTCCACGGAGTTATCCACACCGTTATGTCAACACTTTTCCCCCTAAAAAAATACCCCTGGTTTCCTACTGAAGCACTTCTAAAAAATCTTTTGACTGTTGCAAATATCACGCGCATAACAATTCAATATATGCTAATATTCAAATATAGAAGCGGACCCTTCCACTGGGGCAGGCCGGACTTCAAATGATGAAATAAAAGGAGATCCCGATATGAAATTTTATATTTGCAAGCATTGCGGCAACGTGATTACCCGCCTCACCTCCAGCGGCGCGCCCATCCACTGCTGCGGCGAGGAAATGCAGCTGCTGGAAGCCGGCGTGGTGGAAGCCGCCGTGGAAAAACACATCCCCATTGTGAAGGTGGACGGCGCTTCGGTCCAGGTGGCCGTGGGCGCGGTGACCCATCCCATGACGGCGGAGCACTCCATCCAGTGGATCGCCCTGGTGACGGAGCGGGACGCCCAGATCCACTGGCTGAATCCCGGCGAGGCGCCGGAGGCCCTGTTCGCCCTGGCCCAAGGCCAGAAGGCCAAGATGGTCTACGCCTATTGCAATCTCCACGGCCTTTGGAAGGCCGAGGTCTAAGTACCCGCCGAGGTCTAAGTAACCATACCAACGAATTGGCTGTGCCGCTAAAAGCGGCACAGCCAATTTTTCTGCGTTCCGGCAGGGGCAGCACCTCGGTCGGTTTATGGCGCGGGGCTCAGTCCAGTTTGGGGAGTTCATTCACCGCCGTGATGGTGGTGGTGCCGGTATCCGAATCGTAGCTGATATGCGCGGCGCAAAGGGCGTACAGCGCGTCGGAGGTGGCAATCACCCGCCCATCCGTCAGCAAAATGGCAAATTCCGTCATGGCCTCATTGATGAGCAGGTAGTTGACAATCCCCACTTCTTCCTCCGACAGGAACACCATGCCGCTTTGGAAATAGTGAAGCCGTTGAACGTTGTCCTTTTTGTTCCATTGGATGCGGGCTTCCAAATCGTCCCGCCCGGTTTCTTCCATCAAGGGAATCTCAAATTTTCCGTAAAAATCATTGGGCTGTGTCAGGAGATACCGGCTTTTTTCGCCCTCTATGGAAACCGTCATCTCCCCCACCGCTACGCCGTTTTCGTAGAGATAGGCGGGAATTTCTTGGTTCATCTCCTTGTGGAAGGGGATTTTGTCCAGTATCCAGAGGCCAATCAACAGGATTGCTGCCACGGTGAGGATGGTTTTCAGATGCCGCTTCATGCTGTACCCCATTTCCTCCGCCGACAGTCCCGATCGCGGGGCTTTGGCGGACGTGATTATAGGTACACTCTAGCACAAAGCTGCCGCGCCCGCAAGCCTGCCGCCGCCGGGAAACAACCCCCGCGCCTCAGCCCGGAAACAGCATTAAAATCACCCCGTACACCACCGATGCCAGGGTGCCGAACACGATGACCGGCCCGGCGATGAGAAACATTTTCGCCGCCATGCCGGTGACAAAGCCCTCGCTTTTGCAGTCGATGGCGGGGGAGACGACGGCGTTGGCGAAGCCGGTGATGGGCACCAGTGTCCCCGCGCCGCCGAAGCGGGCCAGCTTGTTGTAGAGATTCAGCCCCGTGAGGAGGGCGGAGAGAAACACCAGAGAGCAGGAGGTGGCGGTGCCTGCGTCGAGCTTGGAAAGGCCCGCGGCGGCCCAGCCGTTTTGAATGGCCTGCCCCAGTACGCAGATGGCCCCGCCCACGAGAAAGGCCAGCAGCGTATTTTTTAAAATCGGGGACTTTTTGGCCCTTTGCGCCACATAGGCCTGATATTCCTTGGGAGAAATTTCCATAGATTATCCTCTTTTCCTGGGCATTTGCAGGTATTTTTCCCGGTCGCGGCCCAAATATGCGTTGCAATTTCAAGGCAAAACGGATACACTAAGCAGGAAATGCCGCTGACACTAACCCGGCGTCGTTGGGAGGAAGCAACCATGAAAACCGCGTTAAAACCCTTGGGACTGTATGTCCACATCCCCTTTTGCAAAAGCAAATGCGTCTATTGCGATTTTTACTCCCTGCCGGGGAGCGAGGCGCGGATGGACGCATATACCGACGCGCTCTGCGCCCATTTGACGGAGACGGCCCCCTTCGCGGCGGGCCACCGGGTGGACACGGTGTATTTCGGCGGCGGAACCCCCAGCTATCTGGGGGTCAAACGGCTGACGAAAATTTTAAGCGTCATCCAGAAAAAATATCAAGTGGCCAAGGACGCAGAGATCACCCTGGAGGCCAACCCCGACTCCGCCGACCGCTGGAAGGACCTCAGGACCCTGCGGCGGGCGGGGTTCAACCGCGTTTCCCTGGGGATGCAGTCCGCCTGTGATGGGGAGCTAGCCGCCATCGGCCGCATTCATACCATGGCCCAGGTCACCGCCGCCGTGGAGAACTGCCGAAAGGCAAAGCTGAAAAATGTGTCCCTGGACTTGATTTACGGCCTGCCGGGCCAGACCCTGGACCGGTGGAAGGACAACCTCTCCGCCGCCGTGGCCTTAGCGCCGCAGCATCTGAGCTGTTACGGCCTGAAGGTGGAGGAGGGCACCCCCCTCTGGGAGAAAAAGGACAGCGCCGATTTGCCGGGGGACGAGGTCCAGGCGGAGATGTACCTCTATACCGTGGAATTTTTGCGGGAGCACGGCTATGCCCAGTACGAAATTTCCAATTTTGCCCAGCCGGGCTTTGCCTCCCGCCACAATTTAAAGTATTGGAAATTGCAGGAGTACGCAGGCTTCGGCCCCGGTGCCCACTCGGATTTCGGCGGCGTGCGCTATGCCTATGAAAAGGATTTGGAGGGCTATATCCGGGGCGTGGCGGGGAAGGCCCCCCTGCTCTCGGAAAACGAGCGGATCCCCGATATGGACCGGGACACGGAGTGGCTGATGCTGGGCCTGCGGACCGCCGCGGGCATTGACCCCCAGGTGTTTGAAAACCGCTTTCGCCGGAGCTTCGCCTGCTTCCGCCCCTTTTTGGCGGACTGTCTCGCCGCCGGCTATGCCGAGGAAACCGCCGGGTGCTGGCATTTGACCCCCCGGGGCTTTCTGGTGTCCAACTCCATCATTGTGGAGCTGCTGGATGCCCTGGCGGAGGACAAGCGCCGCCGGGCGGCGGCCCAAGCCCGGGGCGATTTCCGGGTGGAGCTGGGGAATCCCTGATGCAATCCCGCCCGCCTTGCGAACAATAGCCGTCGGCCCGCTGAGAAGTTGGATTCTCAGCGGGCCGATTTTGGGTTTATCGCAGAATGGTGATGGCGTTGACGGGACAGCCGTTGGCCGCGTCAAACGCCGCCCAGGACCGCTCCGGCTGGGCAATCACCGTGGATACCCGCCCCACCAGGCGAAACACCGTGGGCACCGCCGCCGCGCACATCCCGCAGCCGATGCACCGGGCCGCGTCAATGGTAATCTGCATAACATCCCCCCTGTCTCCCCTATTTTACAGCAGAGTCGCTTTCAATTGCAAGCGCTTCCGCCCGGTTCGCCCCATCGCCCCTCCCCCCCAGTCCGGGGCGGAGCGTCCGGCCTGCAAAATCCCCGCTGTTTCAGCTCTTTTTTGCCCAGGGCCGCAAAAAAATAGGGAGGGAACTCAGGCTGTCGATCAACCCTGCAATCCCAGAAAACGGGAAGGAAGATAGCTACGAAAGGAACCCAGGAAGGGTTCCTTTCGTTTTTCAATCATCCGTTTTTGAAACTTCTCACGGGTTTCAAAAACTGGGCCCAGCTTGTCGAAAAAGCTTTTTCGACAAGCTGGGAACTTTTTGCCCGGCCCAATCGTCAAGTTGTCAAAAGCACTGGGGGAATTGTCAGGCTTTTCCGGCGTTTTGTTTCCGCTTTGAGATTTACATTTTTCCCCCATTGTGCTATTGTGTAAACGTTATGTAGACCATCTTTTTTTAGATATTGGAGGCAGTTTATGAAAAATTCCCTGCGCAAAACCCTGGCTTTATTTTTGGCGTTTTCGCTGCTCTGGTCCGTCGGCCTCACCGCCGCCGCGTCAGAGGCTTTGGGCGAGGACTTGACGGCGAAGGAGATTCTGGTCAATCAGCAGACCCAGCTCTCCACCAACGTCTTTTGGAGCACCGCCTATTCCGACCTTCGGACGGAAAATCTCATCACCTACACGCCCAACCAGTTTGTCACCCCCGTCGTGACCTACGGCGGCGTGCTCACGGCCTGCAACACCATCTCCTCCATGGCCAAAACCCTGGAGGCGGAGGGAAAGCGTGTGGTGGCGGGCCTCAACGGCGATTTTTATAATGTCTCCACCGGCCTCCCCATCGGCCTGGTGGTCACGGAGGGCACCCTGCGCAGCACCGACGGCGGCTATTACGCCATCGGCTTCCGGGCGGACGGCAGCGCCATCATGGGCAAGCCCGCGGTGAAAATCAGCGCCGATTTGGGATACAGTGCCACCGATGCCAGCGGCTTCACCACCCAAATTATCCGCGCCGTCACCGGCGTGAATAAGGCCCGGGTGTCCACCGGCGGCATCTACCTCTATACCTACGATTTCAATTCCCGCCACACCACCGGCACCACCGAGCCGGGGGTGGACGTGGTTTGCACCATCACAAGCGGGCAGCTCTCCATCGGGGACACCGTGACGCTGACGGTGGACCGGGTGCTGGACGGTGCGTCCGCCACCCCCATCGGGGAGAATCAGCTGGTCCTCTCCGCCAACAGTCTCTCCGATGCCTACCACACCAACGCCCTGCGCAATGTCCCCGTGGGCAGCGCCGTCACCCTCAGCGTTTCCGCCAGCGATGCCGGGTGGAACGACGTGGACTATGCCGTTGGCTCCCTCTATTCTCTGGTGGAGAACGGCGGGGTTGTCTCCGGTTTGGCGGCGGGAGTGAATCCCCGCACCGCCGTGGGCCAAAGGGCTGACGGCAGCTTGGTATTTTATACCATTGACGGCCGCAAGCCCGGCCATTCCATCGGCGCGTCCCTGACCCAGGTGGCCCAGCGCTTGGTGGAGCTGGGCTGTGTGACAGCGCTGTGTCTGGATGGCGGCGGGTCCACCACCCTCACCGTCACCGCCCCCGATTCCACCACGGCAAAAACCATCAACCGGCCCTCCGGCGGCGCGGAGCGAGCCGTCACCAACCAGGTGTTTCTGGTGGCAAAAAACAGTCCCTCCGGCGACTTGAGCCACTTCTACGTCAACGCGGATAACCAGTATGTGCTGGCGGGCAGCCGGGTGAATATCTCCGCCTCCGCCGTGGACAGCCACTACCTCCCCATGAACCGGAGTTATAGCCTCACCGCCTCCGCCGGTATCATGGACGACCATCTGCTCACCACCCCCGCCGCCGGCGGGGACATCACCGTCACCGCCGCCGCCAATGGGAAAAGCGGCACCACGGTGGTCCATGCCGTCACCACGCCGGACTCCATCACCGTGCGCAACGGTGCCACGGCCATCACCACCCTGGCGGCGGTCCCCGGCTCCGTCATCCCCCTGACGCCCAGTGCCATTTATAAGCACATGAGCCTGAAAGCGGACCCGGATGCCTTTACCTGGACCGTCTCCGGCGACATCGGCACCATCAGCCGGGACGGTGTATTCACCGCCGGCGCGCCGGGAAACGGGTCCATCACCGTCTCCGCCGGCGGCAAAAGCGTCACCCTGGCTGTCACCGTCTCCAAGATAGCTCTCTCCGCCGTGGAAAATTTTGAGGGCGACAATTTGACCATGGCCTTCACCGATTTGGCAATGGGTGCCACCATGACCCAGGCCAAGGATGCCGAGCACGTCCGCATGGGCCGCGCCGCCGGGAAACTGGACTACGCCCTGGGCGCGGACGGCACCGCCTCCGTGGGTGCGTACCACAGCTTCTCCAGCGTCTATTCCCTGATGAATCTCTGGGTCTACGGCGATAACTCCGGGAACACCCTGACCCTGCTCACCTCGGATGGCTCCACCGAAACCCAGACGGACGCGGTGATTCTGGACTTTGCGGGCTGGCGGCACATTTCCGTGAAGCTGCCCACCGGGGCCACCACCCTCACCGGCCTGCGGATGGTGGGCCGGGGCGAGATTACCCTCGACCCCGCCACCGGCGCGGAGATGATGTACTATCCCGTCTCCGCCGGCACGGTGTATCTGGACCAGATGACCGCGTCCTACGGCTCCATCGTGGATGAAGCCGCCCCCGTCATCACCGCCAAGCTGGAGGGCCTCAGCCTCACCGGCACGGTGCTGGACGAGGTGGACGGCGTGCCCGCCCGAAGCGCCGTCTCCGTCACTCTGGACGGAAAGCCTGTGGACTTTAGCTATAATACCGCCACCGGCGCGGTGTCCGCCACCCTGGCTGTGGCGGATACCAACGGCCACCGGGTGAGCATTGCGGCGAGGGACGGCTCCGGCAATCTGGCCCGGACCGCCTGCGACATTGTCAGTACCAGTGCCACCCCCGCCTTTTCCGACACGGCGAACCATTGGGCCGCGCCCTTTGTGGACTTTTTGAAAACCGGCGGCATCACCAATGGCTATGACGACGGCAGCTTCCGTCCCGACAAAAATATCTCCCGCCAGGAATTTTCCGTGATGCTGTTCCGCTATCTGGGACTGGACGCCGCCAAATACGAAACTGTGGTGCTCCCCTTCGCGGATAGTGCCTCCATCGGGGCCTTCGCCCAAACCGCCGTCAAGGCCCTCTATACCGAGGGGGTGGTCAACGGCTCCACCGGCAAGGACGGGCAATCCTACTTCAATCCCGCCAGCAGCCTCACCCGGGCCCAGGCCGCCGCCATGATTGGCCGGACCCAGGAAAAGGGCTACCCCACCGCCGCCCTGACCTTCACCGATGCCGCCGCCATTCCCGCCTATGCCACGTACTATGTCCAGACACTGGCGGCCCAGGGCGTCATCGGCGGCTATGCCGACGGGTCCTTTAAACCCGGGGCCAATACCACCCGGGGCCAGATGGCAAAAATTCTCTATAACCTGCTGTAAGCTTCAAAAAATTTGCGAATTTTTTGAGTTTGGATAGCACCCGCTGCGGCGGGTTCGCGCCCAAGGCGCGAGAGTCAAGGTGTTTTTCCGAGGTACACGCCCCCGGTAAAAACGAATTTCATTTGTTTCGCTGACGCACAATTCGGCGAAAACCGAAAAAATTGCAAGGCCGAAAGCATCGCTTTCGGCCTTGTTTTCGATTTGCTTTTTTTCTCCCAGGGTGCTATACTTTTTCTCATCATTTGGCTGACTACCACAAAAAAGGAGTCCTCTCATGCATGCATATACGGCGGACCAGTGGGTCCTGTTTTTCTTTTTTTACTGCCTCTGCGGCTGGATTTGGGAGTCCTGCTATGTCT
>JAVVPH010000083.1:235-7623 GCA_036655835.1 Oscillibacter sp. | reverse complement strand
GCCATAGCCCAGGCTTTGACTCCAAGCGTCCGCCTGTTCGCCGGTTTCATAGACGGTATAGAGAATTTCCTCCCCGTCCTCCCGGGAGGGGTAGGACCAGTTGACCTGCTCCAAATTGTCCACCAAGGCCAGCAGCAGCACCGCGTTGTTCCACATAGCGCCGTCGATACTGGGGCTGGAGGGGTCAATATCCGCCGGAATATCCTTAAAATTGACTTGCAGGGTGAGGGGGGATTTCGAGGTGAACAGCTCTATGGTATAGTCCCCCAACCGGCCCACGTTCAGCGCTTGCAGCAGCTTCCCCACTGCCGGCGCGTCCCCGATGTAGGGCGTGCGGAGGGCGTAAAGCCGACCCGCCGGGGAGTTGGCGGCGGCAGTCGCGGAATAATTTTCTGCCGTTTGCCGGGAAGTCACCAGACGGAACTGCACCACCGTGTCGTTGGCGCCCACAACGCCCAAATCCTGATGATACATCACCGTTCCGCCGTCGGGTTTTGTGGAGAAAATCTCCGTCAGCACCAGCACGTCCCCCTGTTCGCTCAGTGGGCAGCGCTGGGTGGCGTCGTGGGTTTCGCGCTCAGGCCCGAGAAAGGCGCCGGAGGCGGTGTAAAGATCCTTGGGCAATTGGATGGTCCAAGAACTTTGTGTGCCGTTTTCATCCTGATAGCTGCAATGCACGCCGCCGGAAAATCCAGCGGTACCGTCGGCGGCGGTCACAGCAACACGCAGCGTTCCCGAAAATTGCCGGGACAGCGGAGCGTCGGTTGCAAAGCCCGCCAGCAGAACAGGCCTGCTGGAAATCAAGCGCCCCTCCTCATAAATATCCTCGTAAAGGGCCCAGGACTGCACCGACTCCGCCAGATGGACGGTGATGCCTGCGTCCATGCCGCTTCCCTTCAGCCGCACCCAGCTCTCGCTGTCGGCGGTGGCGTTGCTTCCGCAGACCATGGCCACCAGCGCCACGGCGCACAGGGCCAAAAAGGTCACCGGGGCGGAGACTTTTTTCCATTTCAGCACGTGCCGGACCCGATTTTTCGCGTCCAGCTCCCCAAAGGCCAGAGGCGACGCCGCCGGGAACCTCCGCTCCGTGGCAAAGTCCACCAAGGCCATGCCGTATCCGGCTTTGGCCTGTTTTCCCAAGGCATTCAGCACCGCCTCGTCGCAGCTCATCTCCATATCCCGGCAGCACAAAATGTAGCACAGCCACACCGCCGGATTCCACCAATACAGCGCCAACAGCAAATAGGCCAAGGGCTTCACCAGATAGTCCCGGCGGCGGATATGGATGCGCTCGTGGCAGAGGACGAAGGTGCGCCGGTTGTCGTCCAAATGGAAGGGAATGTAAATTTTTGGCCGGAAAAAGCCCAGGACAAAGGGGGAGGAGACGGCATCGCACTCGTAAATATTCGTCTCCCGCAGCACGGCGGTGGCCACGGTGCGCCCCAGGCGGAGATAGGCCCAAACGCCGTAAATCACCAGAGCCGCAAGGCCCGCAAGCCAGAAAAGCACGGCAATTTTCAAGGCCAGGTCCCCGCCGGAGAGGGCCGCCTGCCCCATCGCCTGCTCGCCGGGCAGCGGGACGGGAACGGACTGCGGCCCATGGGGAACAGCCGCCGAAACAGCGGCGGAAAAGCCGCCGGACAGCGTCCCCACCGCCTCCGCCGCCGCCCGCATGGGGCGGAGATTGAACAGGCTCCAGGGTTGGGGAAGGGACACCGGGCAAATCAGCCGGAACCCCACCACCGCCCAGAGGGCGTAGCTGTATTTTTTGGGTGCCCGGCGCAGGAGCAAACGGACCGCCAGCACCACCGCCATCACCGGCAGGGCCGTGAGGGACATGGTGAGCAGGGCGGAAAAGAGCCTGGTAAGCGCGGTCATATCGTCCCCTCCTGATGCCGGTCGATGAGACATTTTAAGTCCTCGGCCTCGGCCTCGGTCAATTTTTTTCCGCTCATAAACGCGGCGAGAAAGCCCGGCAGGGACCCGCCGAAGGTCTGGTCTACAAAGCGCTCCGCCGCCTGATTGGTGACGGCCTCCCGGGGGACCAGCACCGTGACCACGGCGGCTTCATTTTGCAGCAGCCCCCTGTCGCAGAGCTTTTTCAGCACGGTGTAGGTGGTGGATTTTTTCCAGCCCAGCGCTTCGGCGCAGCGCTCCACCAGGCGGCCTGAGGTGACGGGGGCCGCGTCCCACACCACCTGCATAAAGCGGTATTCACTGTCGCAGAGCTTATAATCTTCCATGAGGGCCTCCTCGGTCTATTGTTATCGACTTTCCGCAAGTCTACAACAATAGACCCGCTTTGTCAAGCAAAAAACCGCCCGAAGTTGAAAAACTCCGGGCGGATGCTTATCGGCTGGAATGGTTCCACGAGGGGAGGAGATTATAGGGCTTATAGACGGAGGTGAGCACCTTTTCAAAAATGGGCACATCGGGCTTTTCCACCCGCTTGAGAATCTGCTCCCCGGCGGCGGTGCCCAATTCCTCCACCGGTTGGACGATGGAATCCATCTGGTTGGAATAAAGCTGATAAAAATTGGAATCATAATCCACAAAGCTCACAAGGTCAATGTCCTTGGCAAGCTGAATACCTTTTTTGTGGAGGTAGATAATCGTCTCCGACGCCATCAGGCCCTGACAGACAATCACCGCGTCACAGCCCTGCTCCAGCAATTCGTCCAGACAGGTCCGGGCGCTGTTTTCCATGGAGTCGCCGTAGCGAATCAGGCTTTCCTCCTCCGGCAGGCCGCAGTCCACAATGGCCTGACGGTACGCGGAGATCCGCTCTCGGGTGGTGGAGAGCCGGGGCAGTCCGCCGATGATGCCGATGCGGCGGTCGCCCTTTCCCGCCAAGCGGCATACACTGCGATAAATGGGCTGAAAGTTGGACACGCAGACAGAGGAATATTTTTTGGTGTCGAAGGTGCGGTCCACCAGTACCACCGGGAACCCGGCGGGAATCAGCTCGTCAAAGCGCTCAAAATCGTCCATGGTGCTGGCAATCAGCAGTCCGTCCACCAGACCCGCGGAGAGCAGACGGAGGTTCGTCTCCTCCCGGTCCATGTCCTCCTTGGTGTTGGCGATGATGAGGTGATAGCCCTTGGTGGACAGATAATTTTCCACCGATTCAATCATGGTGGCAAAAAATTTGTTGGAGATATCCGGCACCACAAACCCGATGGTTTTTTTCTTGCCGGTGCGAAAGCTGCGGGCGGAAGCGTCAGGGGTGTAGCCCAGCTCCGCAATGGCACCATAGACCTTTTCCTTCGTCTCGCCGGAGACATAGCGGGTGCTGTTGATGGTATGGGACACGGTGGCGGTGGAAACCCCCGCCATTTTTGCCACGTCACTGATTGTCACTTTCATCGCTCTAACCTCTTGCGCAATAAATTCTATTTTTGCGTAATCCTTTAACTTCTCTCAGTATATGCCACGTTCCCCGGTACGTCAAGGTCCTTTGGCGTACTTTTTGCAGTTTTTTGTTGAATTTGCCGTTTAATTATCAATTATTAACAAGTATCCGGGGAAAAGGTTATCCGAAATGACAATTGCGTGGGAGGGTTGAGTATGATAATATATCCATATAATCGTTAGTGAAACGTTTACGCAAACGTTTTGACGCAATGCAGGAGTTGCAATGCGTATTTGAAAGGAGTCAAACAGACTTATGAACACACAGATTGGTATCAATGGCTTTGGCCGCATCGGCCGTCTGGTATTACGTGCTGCGCTCACTTGCAAGGACGTAGAAGTCGTCGCCCTGAACGACCCGTTCATGACCCCCGAGTATATGGCCTATATGCTGCGCTACGACAGCACCCACGGCAAGTTCCAGGGCGAAATCGCCTATGAGGACGGCGCGTTGCTGGTCAATGGCCGGAAGATTGCCGTCTTTGCCGAGAAGGAAGTCCAGAACATTCCCTGGGCCAAGGTGGGCGCGGACTACATTGTGGAGTCCACCGGTCAGCATCTGACAAAGGAAAAGTGCCAGGGCCATATTGACGCCGGCGCCAAGCATGTGGTCATGGGCGCGCCCTCCGGGGACTGCACTCCCATGTTCGTCATGGGCGTGAATCACACCTCCTACACCTCCGACATGACCTTCGTGTCCAACGCCTCCTGCACCACCAACTGCCTGGCCCCCATTGCCAAGGTGCTGCACGAGAACTTCGGCATCAAGGACGGTTTGATGACCACCGTGCATTCCGTGACCCCCACCCAGAAGCTGCTGGACGGCGCTTCCGCCAAGGATTGGCGCGGCGGCCGCGCGGCCACCGCCAACATCATCCCCTCCTCCACCGGCGCGGCCAAGGCCGTGGGCAAGGTGTATCCCGCCCTGAACGGCAAGCTCACCGGTATGTCCATGCGGGTTCCCACCCTGGACGTGTCCGTGGTGGATTTGACGGTCAACCTGGAAAAGCCCGCCACCTACGCCGAGATTTGCGCCGCCATGAAAACCGCCTCTGAGACGACCATGAAGGGGATTCTGGGCTACACCGAGGACCAGGTGGTTTCCTCCGACTTCATCGGCGATTCCCGCACCTCCATTTTTGATAAGGGCGCAGGCATTGCCCTGACCGACACCTTTGTCAAGGTTGTCTCCTGGTATGACAACGAGTGCGGCTACGCCAGCAAAATGGTGGATTTGATCCGCTATATGTCCTCTGTGGACCACAAGTAACTTGCGGTAGTCAATCACCCGGACCGATTTTGAACGACACCCCAATCGTTAGACAGCAGGAACCGCTGTAACGATTGGGGTGTATTTTTTGTGTATTTTGACGCCGAAACCCAGCGAACACCGCCGGCGTAATTTTTTCTTTGGCGTCCCTGCCGGTCCAACGATTCGTCCCCACCCGGTTATCTCCTGCTCCGCCAGGCGATTTGGCGGAAAAGAATTGCTTCCAAAGGCGGCTTTGCGGCGATTAGGAAGCAATTTGACGGAAAATCGGCAAAATAAAGCTGGAAAAGAATTGCCATCAATGTTATACTCATGGGTATAAACGAAACGCGGCAGAAACCCCCGGCGACACTCCCAGGGGTTTCGCAAAGTATGATTTTGGAGGAAACTATGAAAACATTTCAGGGAAGCGGCACCTACGTCGCATCTGAGGAACTGATGCGCAGCGTGAACATTGCCTTGGCTTTGCAAAAGCCCCTGCTCATCAAGGGCGAGCCGGGCACCGGAAAAACCATGCTGGCAGAGGCGGTGGCCGATGCGCTGGGGATGGAGCTGATCGTTTGGAACATCAAATCCACCACCAAGGCCCAGGACGGCCTGTATGTCTACGACACGGTACAGCGGCTGTACGACAGTCAGTTCGGCAACGCCGGCGTGGACGACATCTCGAAATATATCAAGCTGGGCAAGCTGGGCGAGGCCTTTGAGCAGGACAAGCAGGTCATTTTGCTGATTGACGAGGTGGACAAGGCGGATTTGGAGTTCCCCAACGATTTGCTGTGGGAGCTGGACAAGATGGAGTTTTACATCCCGGAGCTGGCAAAAACCATCCACGCCAAGGTCCGCCCTCTGGTGATTATCACCTCCAACGCGGAAAAAGAGCTGCCGGACGCGTTTTTGCGCCGCTGCATTTTCCACTACATCGCCTTCCCCGACGTGGAAATGATGAAGAAAATCATTTTCGCCCATTATCCCGATTTGGAGCAAACCTTGGAGGAGCAGGTTCTGCGGGCCTTTTATCGCATTCGCGGCATGAGCGATTTGCAGAAAAAGCCCAGCACCTCCGAGCTGCTGGACTGGATTCAAGCACTGCAATTGACGGGCATTTCCTTGGATTCCGTGAAAAAAGAAGTGCCCTTTGCCGGCATTCTGCTGAAAAAGAACGAGGACCTGGACACCTTGGCCCGGCACGACCGTGTGATGTGAGCCTATGTTCAGTGATTTTTTCTTCTTACTCCGCGCCAGCGGACTGAAGGTATCTCTGGACGAATGGCTGACGCTGATGGAGGGCCTGCGTCTGGGGCTGCACGGCTCCAGTTTAACCGGCTTTTACTATTTGGCCCGGGCGGTATTGGTAAAAACCGAGGCGGATTTTGACCGCTTTGACGGCATTTTCCTGCAATATTTTAAAGACATTCAATCCCTGGACCAGCTCCCGCCGGAGCTGCTGGAATGGCTGTCCAAGCCCATCCCCCAAAAGCCCTACGATAAATCGGAGATAGACGCAAAATTTGGCGGCATGGATTTCGAGGAGATCATGCGCCAGTTTGAAGAGCGGATGAAGGAGCAGCACGAGGTCCACAACGGCGGCCGCCACTGGGTGGGCACCGGCGGCAACTCCCTCTTCGGCCACTCCGGGTACAACCCCAACGGCATCCGCATCGGCGGCGAAAGCCAGCACCACAGCGCCATCCAAATTGCCTCGGAGCGCAACTTCCGGGACTACCGGGAGGACAGCGTACTGGATTTGCGGCAGTTCCAGGTCGCTTTCCGCCGCCTGCGGCAATTTTCCACAGAGGACGGGCCGTTGGACGTGCTGGATTTGCCGGAAACCATTGAGGAGACCAGCAACAACGCCGGTCACCTCAAGCTCTCGTTCACCCGCCCCCGGCGCAACACGGTGAAGGTGCTGCTGCTGTTCGATTCCGGCGGGTCCATGACGGAATACAGTCAATTGTGCTCCACCCTGTTCCAGGCGGCCAACAAATCCAACCAATTCAAGGATTTAAAGGCCTATTTTTTCCACAACTGTTTTTACGATTATCTGTTCAACGACCCCTCCTGCTCCATTCATGACAGAGTCTCCACCGAATGGGTGCTGCGCAACCTCTCCAGCGACTATCGGGTGATTGTGGTGGGTGACGCGTTTATGTCCCCCCATGAGCTGTTGCGCCCCAATGGGAGCATCGACTATTTCTTCCACAACCGGGAAACCGGCATGGACTGGATTCACAAATTTGTATCTCGGTACAAAAAAATGATTTGGCTGAATCCCCTTCCCCAGCAGGAATGGGACAGCAGGTATTACCGCACCACCATCAGCATCATCCACGAGGAGGTGCCCATGTTCCACCTGTCGGTGAAGGGCCTGGAGGCCGGACTGAAAAAGCTGATGTCCGCACGATAATACGCGTTCCGGCGGCAGTCCCACAGTTCCCACACAGCGCCCCCGTTTTGATGAACACCCCCTTTCAAAAAGCAAGAGAATCCCGCGGCTATGCCGCGGGATTCAATTTATCGAAATCGCTGAGGGGTTTTTCGGCAAGCTGAGACACAGGGTCAAAATGCGTACTATTTGGCCCTGTGTCGCCTGCGGGCGGACGATTCGGCGCACTCCGTGCGCCGAATCGTGAAAGGGGGCCTCATCGGCCCCCTTTCACACTTTCCCCTGATTCTTGTCACTGCGCACGGTGGTTGATTGACAGCC
>JAVVPH010000083.1:0-225 GCA_036655835.1 Oscillibacter sp. | reverse complement strand
GAATCCCGCGGCTATGCCGCGGGATTCTGATTGTTTCGGGGAGCAGCGCAGGGGTTTTCGATAAATTGAGGCACAGGGTCAAGCTGCGTACTATTGGGCATCGTATCGCCTGGGGGCGGATGCTCCGGCGCATTGCGTGCGCCCCAATGTGAAGGGGCCTCATGGCCCCCCGTTCACACTTTCCCCTGATTCTTGTCACTGCGTAGGGTGGTTGATTGATAGCCA
>JAVVPH010000082.1:4389-7687 GCA_036655835.1 Oscillibacter sp. | reverse complement strand
CGCAGGGCCTTGGCCTCAATCTGGCGGATGCGCTCCCGGGTGACGTTAAATTCCTTGCCCACTTCCTCTAGGGTGCGGGTGCGGCCGTCCTCCTTCAGCAGAGTGAAGGAGGCGGCCTCCGCCGGCTCGGAGGCGCCCTCATCGGGGATGAAGTCCCCTAAATGGGAGTCCTCCTCCTCACCGATGGGGGTTTCCAGAGACACCGGCTCCTGGGCAATCTTCAAAATTTCCCGGACCTTTTCCACCGGCATCCCCATCTCGGCGGAGATTTCGGCGGGGGAGGGGTCGTGGCCCAGCTCTTGCAGCAGTTGGCGGGAGACGCGGATGACCTTGTTAATCGTCTCCACCATGTGGACGGGGATCCGAATGGTCCGCGCCTGGTCCGCAATGGCCCGGGTGATGGCCTGGCGAATCCACCAAGTGGCATAGGTGGAGAATTTAAAGCCCTTGTTGTGGTCGAATTTTTCCACGGCCTTAATCAGGCCCAAATTGCCCTCTTGAATCAAATCCAAAAACAGCATTCCCCGGCCCACGTACCGCTTGGCGATGGACACCACCAGACGCAGGTTGGCTTCCGCCAGCTTTTGCTTGGCCCGCTCGCCCTTGAGAAAGACCTTTTTCAGGTCAAATTCCTCGTCAGAAATCTCCTCGTCGATTTCGCCGGCCTCTCGCTGACGCTTAAATTCCGCCAATTGCAGGGCCGCTTCGTTGCCGGCCACCATGGCCTGGGCCAGCTCCACTTCCTCGCTGGGGTTGAGCAGGGCCACCTTGCCGATTTCCTTGAGGTACATCCGCACGGGGTCGTCGATGGAGAAGTTGTTCACCAGGGTGTTCGGGTCCACCAGCTCCGCTTCCTCCACCTCGGCAATTTCCGCGGCGGCGGGCTCCCCGTCGGGCAGGTCAGGCAGCAGGTCCTCGTCGGTGCTGATGTCGATGTTCAGGGCCTCCAACGAGTCGTAGAGCTGATCTAATTGATCGCCCTCCAGGCTCAAATCGTCCATGCTCTCCATCAGCTCGCTGGATTCCAGCTTGCCCTTTTTCTTGCCCTTGGCCAACAGCTCTCGCAGCTTTTCGTTGCCGATGAGCCAACTGGCGGCGGGGAGAGCGGCAACCTGCTTGTCGTCCAAGCGGATGATGCCGGCCCGCTTGGCGGCTTCGTCGGTCATGATGGGAGCGGGCTCCTCGGGCTCTTCTTCCTCGGTGGCCGCTTTTTTGCGGCTGGGCTTCTTTGCGGTTTTCCCGGGCTTTGCAGCCGGCTCCTCCAATTCAAACAGCTCGTCCGCCTCCGCGTCTGCCGCGGCCAAAAGCGCGTTCGCCTGCTGTTCCAAATCCTCGGGGGTCAATTCGTTTTTCTTAGCCATGCTGCTTTCCTCCAGTACCCTTTTTCTTATCTTTGTATTTTTCTGTCGCTGCCAGCAGGGGGTCTGTGTCCCCGGTGCCGGCGCGTTTTTTAGATTCGCTTTCCACAATGCGTATGTAATCCGACAGGGCCTGCCGCCCGTTTTGCAGGGATTCCGGTTGCTGACACAAAGCGGTGATGTGACTCATTTCCTCTGCTGTCAGCACGCCTGTGAGGGTGGCCAGCGTTGCCGGGCGACCCTCCGCCTTTGCCTGCCACAGCAGGTTGCAGACGCGCCCCAACAGGGGAGAGGAAAAATCCGATTCTTCCAGGGGCGGCTTCGCGGGGAAGAGACTGTCATCCAGCAGCAACAGCCGCAAAATCCCCTCCTCCGCCCGGGCGGAGCGCAGATTCGTGTAGTGCAGGGTGCGTTCCTTGGGCTGCAGCTCTGCCGCCGGGTTCAAATCCCGCCGGAGCTGGGCCGTTTTTTCCCGCGCCATCCGCCGCTTGAAGGCCCGGTCCACCTCCAGCTTCATGGCGGCGGGGGTGATGTTTGCCGCCTGTGCCGCTCGGCCGGTGTAAATTTCTCGCTCCACCGCGTTTCGCAGGGAGGCAAGCAGGTCGCTGACTTCCTCGCAGTAGGCGATGCGGGCCTGGTCGTCGGATAAATCGTGGTGCAGCGCCGCCTGGGCCATGCGAAATTCCACGCCGTTTTCACTGCCGTTCAGCACACGCTCGAAGGCGTCTGGGCCTTGGAGCTTGATGAAATCGTCGGCATCCTGCTTCACCAGCTCGCCGTCATCCGTCCGCCGCTTGGGCAATTGCAGCACCCGAACGGAAAATTCGGAGTTGTTCAAAATTTGCAGTGCCCGCTCCGTGGCGATTTTTCCGGCGTTGTCATTGTCGTAGCAGAGAATCAGTTCCTTGGTGAAGCGGGAGAGCAGGCGAAGCTGTTCCGTGGTCAACGCCGTGCCCATGGAGGCCACCGCGTTGTCAAACCCCGCTTGGTGCAGTGTGACCACGTCGATGTTGCCCTCGCAAATTAAAATGCCCTGCCGCTTGGATTTTTTCGCCAGATTCAGTCCGTAGAGCACCCGGCGTTTGCTGTATATCGGCGTTTCTTGGGTGTTCATGTATTTGGGTTCCGCTTTTTCCAGCACCCGCCCGCCAAAGGCCACCACGTCCCCCCGCACGTCAATCACGGGAAACATGAGCCGATTGCGGAATTTGTCGTACAGTCCGCCGTTGGAATTTTGCACTGCCAAGCCCGCCGCCAGCAGCTCGGATTTGGTGTAGCCTTTTTTTGTCATGGCGGTGAGCAGGGTGTCCCACGCGTCCAACGACGCGCCCAGGCCAAAATTCACCGCCGTGGCCCGGGTGATTTGCCGCCGGTCCAGATAGTCCTGCACCGCCCGGCCCTCGGGGGCTTGGAGCAATTGGTAGTAAAACCGGGCGGCATCCCGATTCAGGTCCAGCAGGCGCTGCCGCCGCCGTCCGGCCTCCCGGTCGCCGTCCTCCTCCGGGACCTCCATCCCGGCCCGCTTTGCCAAAAAACGCACTGCGTCGGGAAAGGAGAGATTTTCCTCCTCCATGACAAAGTTGACCACGCCGCCGCCTTTTTTACAGCCGAAGCAGTAGTAAATCTGTTTGTCCGGGGAGACGGAAAAGGAGCCGGTTTTTTCGCTGTGAAAGGGGCAGAGGCCAAAGAGATTCGCGCCCTTGTGGGTCAGTGCCACATAGCTGCCAACCACGTCCACAATGTCGTTTCGGGCCACCAGTTCGTCCAGAAAATTCTGGGGAAAGGCCATAGGTCACGCCCCCTTTCATGAGTTTTGCCATATTTTCCCCCTGTCATACGGAAAATGGCGCGATGTTTGAAGCGCAGTTCTTCATTGGGGTCTTACTAGATATACCCCGTGGCTTCTGAAATCCCTCTTTTTTTTCACAATTTTTTAAATT
>JAVVPH010000082.1:0-4289 GCA_036655835.1 Oscillibacter sp. | reverse complement strand
GGGGGGAGTGCGCATGGCCATTGATTTGTGGGCGGCCCGTTTGGAGCGTCCGCTGAGCCAGCGGGAGACGGACTATATGCTCACCCTGCTGCCCCCTGAGCGGCGGGAGCGGGTGCTACGCATCCAACAGGTGGAAAAACGCAGGGAGCCGCTCTGCGCCTATTTCATTTTGCGCCACGCCCTCTGGGAGCAGTATCGCTGGCGGGAGCTGCCGAGGATGGAATATTCCTCCTTCGGCAAACCGTTTTTTCCGGATTTTCCCACCGTGCAATTCAACCTCAGCCACAGCACCGGCGCGGTGCTGGTGGGCCTTTCCGACCAGGCTCTGGGGGTGGACATTGAAAAAATCCGCCCGGTGAGCCAGCGGTCCATGCGGCGCTTGGCGGATGTGGCCACGGAACAGGCGTTTTTCAAAAGCTGGGTCCGCAGGGAGGCCAGAAGCAAGCGCAGCGGCAACGGCGTGGGGACCATGCTGGAATCGGAGACGCCGCTGCAAAACGGCGAATTTTTTTACTATCTGGACACGTTTCCGGGCTATGTGGCCGGCGTGGCCACCCGCAGTGAGGCCTATCCCGGAAAGCTGCGCAAATTCTCACTGGAGGAAATGGTTTGACAGAGTAGGGGTCAACCCGTGAAGAGGCGGTATCTGCTTTGCAGATACCGCCTCTTCACGGGTCCGGCTGGGGGGATGCCTTTGCCGGGCGTGCTATACGATTTTACGGAGCCGAACAGGCTCTTCCTCTTCTTTTTGGTCCGCGAAATAGCGGAGAATGTCCTTGCGGGTGACAATGCCGATGAAGTTGCCCAAATCGTCCACCACGGGGATGAAATTCTGCTGCATGGCGTTGGTGAGAAGCTCCTCCATGGAGACGGTGATGCGGGCGGAGGGATAGTTGTTCTCCTGCAAAATGTCCCGGACCCGCCACTGCTCTGTGTCCTTTAGGGAGATGCCTTTTTCCGCGTCTGTCTCCCCGGCGAGAAGCCGCCAGAGAAAATCCCCCTCGCTGACTGTGCCGATGTATTTTCCCTCCCGATTGATGACGGGGATGGCTGTGTAACCGTGGTGGCGCATTTTTTCCAGTCCTTGCCGGAAGGTACAGTCGTCGTACAGATAAGCGACACTATTTTTGGGGCGTAGAAAATAAGCAATGTTCAACTTGTTGCCTCTTTCCTTAGGGGCGGGGAGCCCACCCGTATTTGGTCTTCCGAGCTACTATGATCAGTATACAGGAAGCGGCCCGTCGTTTCATGAACAATCTATGAAATCTGTCTTTACTTTTTTGATTTACCCTGTTATGATAAAGAAAAAGTGATATATGCAACAGAAAGGAGCGCGCCTATGCTGACTCGGGAAGAACTGGAAAAAAGTCCGCTGTTTCAGGATATTTCCTACGAGAGTTATCTTTTGATGCTGGACTGCTTCCACGCTACGCAAAAATCCTTCCGACCCGATGAGCTGATTTACGATTTTACCGCGCCGAAAAATGACGTGGTGGGCGTTTTGGAGCGAGGGGAGGCCGCCATCATCCGCATTGACGAGGAGGGGGTGGCCACCGTGCTGGAGGAGCTGACGGCCGGGGGCGTGTTCGGCCGCAATCTGGCCTTTGCCGGGACCTCGGGGGACAGCCTGGAGGTGGTTTGCCGGGCACCCTGCGACGTGGTATTCATCGACTATCCCCACATTCTCAAGCGCTGTGAGCGGGCCTGTACCCACCACAGTCTGCTGGTGCAAAATATGCTGCGGCTGATTTCCGACAAGGCCCAAAGCCTGTCGGAACGGGTGGATGTGCTCTCCCGCCGCTCCATTCGGGAAAAGCTGTTGTGCTATTTCCGCCAGCTTGCCGCAAGAAGCGGCAGCAGCACCTTCACCCTGCCCTTTTCTCTCAGCATCCTGGCGGACTACATCGCCACCGACCGCAGTGCCATGATGCGGGAATTAAAGCGCCTGCGGGAGGAGGGAATCCTCTCTTCCGAGAATCGCAGCATCACCCTGCGGGAGTGAAACGATTACATTCACAAAATGCCCAAAGGACGGGTTAAAACTTCGGCAAATTGTCCGGTAAAAGGAATTGACTGGGCAAGCCCTATATGTTAAACTATAAACAATGTGTCGTGTCGAAGGATACAGATTTACGATTTTCGAAAATTCGATCATTCGGGAAAGAAGGAAGACTTATGTATCGTATCGTCAGAAGAGAGGAGCTTCGCCCCACAGTGACACTGTTGGAAATCGAAGCACCCCTGATCGCCAAAAAGGCGGAGCCGGGCCAATTCATCATCCTGCGAGTGGACAGCAATGGTGAGCGCATCCCCCTGACTATTTTCAATAGCAACCGTGAGACGGGTACCGTGACCATTATTTTCCAAATTGTGGGAGGTACCACCGAAAAGCTGAACCATCTGCGTGAGGGCGAGTGCCTTCAGGATTTTGTGGGCCCGCTGGGCAAGGCCACCGAGACAAAGGGCCGCAAGAAGGTCGCTGTGGTGGGCGGCGGCGTGGGCTGCGCCATTGCCTATCCCGTGGCGAAGAGCTTCCACGACAACGGCACCCAGGTCCATGCGGTCATCGGCTTTAAAAACAAAGACCTGGTGATTTTGGAGGACGACTTCCGCGCCGCCAGCGACGTGCTCAAGGTCATGACGGATGATGGTACATACGGCGAAAAGGGCCTGGTCACCGACGCGCTGAAAGCGCTGATTGATGACGGCAACGAGTACGACGAGGTGTTTGCCATCGGACCGATGATGATGATGAAGTTTGTCTCCCTGACCACCAAGCCCTACGGGCTGAAAACCATCGTCTCCATGAGCCCCATCATGATCGACGGCACGGGTATGTGCGGCGGCTGCCGTATCTCCGTGGGCGGCGAAACCAAATTTGCCTGCGTGGACGGACCGGACTTTGACGGGCATTTGGTGGACTGGAATCTGGCGGTGCAACGCAGCCAGATGTACAAGGAGTTCGAGCTGCATAAGCACGAGGAAACTTGTAATCTGTTCCAAAAGGAGGTCAAATAATCATGGCTAACATGAGCTTGACGAAAAATCCCATGCCCGCGCAGGACCCCAATGTCCGCAATAAAAACTTCCAGGAAGTGACACTGGGCTACACCGAGGCCCAGGCCTTGGACGAGGCCCAGCGCTGCCTGAACTGCAAAAATAAGCCCTGCATCCAGGGCTGCCCCGTTATGGTGGAAATTCCCGCCTTTATCAAGGAAGTGGCCGCCGGTCATTTTGAAGAGGCATACCAGGTCATCTCCAAGACCTCCGCTCTGCCCGCCGTCTGCGGCCGGGTCTGCCCCCAAGAGGTCCAGTGCGAAATGTACTGCGTCCGGGGCAAAAAGGGCGAGCCTGTGGCCATTGGCCGGTTGGAGCGCTTTGTGGCCGACTGGCACAACGCCCACGCCACCGCCGCGGCCCAAAAGCCTGCCCTCAACGGCCACAAGGTGGCTGTGATTGGCTCCGGCCCCTCCGGCTTGACCTGCGCCGGCGACTTGGCCCGCAAGGGGTACGAGGTCACCGTGTTTGAAGCCCTGCATCTGGCCGGCGGCGTGCTGGTTTACGGCATCCCCGAGTTCCGTCTCCCCAAGGCCATTGTCCAGAAGGAAGTGGATGGCCTGAAGGCACTGGGTGTCACCATCTCCACCAACACCGTGGTGGGCCGCGCCGTGTCCGTGGATGAGCTGATGGAGGAATATGGCTTTGAGGCCGTGTTCATCGGTTCCGGCGCGGGACTGCCCATGTTTATGAACATCCCCGGCGAGAACTATAAGGGCGTGTATTCCGCCAACGAGTTCCTCACCCGCATCAATCTGATGAAGGCATATCTGCCGGAGTCCGATACCCCCATCCAGCACCCCAAGCGCGTGGCGGTTGTGGGCGGCGGCAACGTGGCTATGGACGCGGCCCGCTGTGCCAAGCGCCTGGGCGCTGAGGTGTACGTGGTGTATCGCCGCGGCATGAGCGAGCTTCCCGCCCGTCACGAAGAGGTGGAGCACGCCGAGGAAGAGGGCGTTATCTTCAAGACCCTCAATAATCCCGTGGAAATTTTGGCCGACGAACTGGACAATGTCCGCGCTATGCGCTGCATCCGCATGGATTTGGGTGAGCCGGACGCCTCTGGCCGCCGCCGCCCCATCGAGGTGGCAGGCAGCGAGTTTGATTTGGACGTGGACTGCGTGATCATGGCCTTGGGCACCAGCCCCAACCCCCTGTTGAAATCCACCACCAAGGGCCTGGAAATCAACCGCAAGGGCGGAATTGTGGTCAATGAGGACGGTCTGACCTCT
>JAVVPH010000081.1:0-7769 GCA_036655835.1 Oscillibacter sp. | reverse complement strand
TTCCTTTCGTTTTTCAATCATCAGTTTTTGAAACTTTTCACGGGTTTCAAAAACTTGCTTCAGCTTGTCGAAAAGGCTTTTTCGACAAGCTGAAGGCTGTCGCAAGTTTGCGGCAGCCCTTTTTTTTCGGGGATTCTTTGTGCGGAATTGTGCAAAAACGGAAGAAAATTCTACTACTTGCCCAAAAAGACAGGAAGAACGATTTTATTATTGTATTGCCTGCACAAATGCTGTATACTTTTCAATTAGGCGGGGATAACCTCGAAGCTGTCCTCGCTATCTTTTTTGCGGCTCGGCCGAAACGGCCGGAACCATGCAACAGCCCAAACATAAGGAGTGGAACGATTATGAGCTATTCTGTACAAAATATCCGCAACGTCTGTTTGCTGGGACACAGCGGCAACGGAAAGACTGCCCTGGCGGAGAGCCTGCTCTATATGACCGGCGCGATTGAGCGCATGGGTCGCTGCGCGGACGGCAACACGGTCTGCGACTATGATGCGGAGGAGACAAAGCGGCAGATTTCAATTTCCACCGCGGTGGCTCCCTTGATTTACAAGGGCTGCAAAATCAACCTGCTGGATACCCCGGGCGCCTTCGATTTTGCCGGCGAGGTGATGGAGGCCCTGCGGGCCGCCGACGCGGCGATTATCGTCTGCTCCGCCAAGGACGGCGTGTCCGTGGGTCTGGAAAAGGCATGGAAATACTGCGAGGAGCGGAATATGCCCCGCTTCCTCTATATCTCAAAAACCGACGAGGACAACAGCGATTACAACGCCACCTTCGAGGCCCTGCGGGCCCGGTTCGGCAAGAAAATCGCCCCCGTCATCGTCCCCATCTGGGACGAGAATAAAAAAGTCACCGGCCTCATCGACGTGCTGAACAAGCGGGCCTATGAGATGCAGGACCTCAAGCGGGTGGAAGTGGACGTTCCCGCCGGCAAGGAGGATGTGATCACCGAGTTCAACGACTCCTTGAAGGAGTCCGTGGCGGAGACCTCCGAGGACTTGATGGAGAAATTCTTCGCCGGCACGGATTTCACCTACGCCGAGATGATTCAGGGCCTGCGCACCGGCGTCCGGGATTTGAGCCTGTTCCCCGTGCTGTGCGGCTCCGCCGTGGACTGCATGGGCTCCCTGCTGCTGATGGACTACATCGTGGACCTGCTGCCCAACCCCATGGAGGGCAACTACCACAAGGCCACCCGCCAGGACGGCGAGACAGAGGAATTTGTCGTCTCCCCCGGCGGTGTCCCCACGGCCTTCGTCTTTAAAACCGTGTCCGACCAGTACGGAAAATATTCCTATGTCAAGGTCCTCTCCGGCGTGATTACCCCGGATTTGAACCTGATCAACTCCCGGGCCGGCGTGGGCGAAAAGCTGGGCCACCTCTTTGTCATGCGGGGCAAAAAGGCCGAGGAGGTCAAGGAGCTGGGCTGCGGCGACATCGGTGCCATCAGCAAGATGGAGCGGGTGAAAACCGGCGACACCCTGTGCGATGCCCGTAAGGTTGTGGCGCTGAAGGGCATTCCCTTCGCGGAGCCGTGCTACTCCGTGGCCATCGTGCCCAAAACCCGGGGCCAGGAGGACAAGGTCGCCCAGGGCCTGAACCGCCTCAACGAGGAGGACCTCACCTTCCATGTGGTCAACAACGCCGAAACCCACCAGATGGTGATTTCCGGCACCGGCGATATGCAGGCCGACGTGCTGGTGGCCAAGCTACGCAACCGCTTCAACGTGGAATCGGAGCTGCTGCCCACCCGCGTGGCCTACCGCGAGAGAATCCGCAAGACCGTCCAAAAACAGGGCCGCCACAAAAAGCAGACCGGCGGCAGCGGTCAGTTCGGCGATGTGTGGGTGCGCTTTGAACCCTGCGAGGAGGCAGAGGACATGATTTTCGCCGAGGAGGTGTTCGGCGGCAGTGTGCCCCGGAACTTCTTCCCCGCCGTGGAAAAGGGCCTGCGGGAGAGCCGTGTTCACGGACCCCTGGCGGGCTATCCCCTGGTGCATTTGAAGGCCATTTTGTACGATGGGTCCTATCACCCCGTGGACTCCTCGGAAATCGCGTTTAAAACCGCCGCGCAGATTGCCTATAAGGCCGCGCTGCCGGAGGCCAATCCCGTGCTGCTGGAGCCGATTGGCGAGTTGAAGGTCACGGTGCCGGACAGCTACATGGGCGACGTCATCGGCGATTTGAACAAGCGCCGGGGCCGGGTGATGGGCATGACCCCCACCGACGACGGTGAGCAGGTGATTGAGGCCGAGGTCCCCATGGCGGAGATGAGCGCCTACGCCATTGACCTGCGGTCCATGACCCAGAGCCGGGGCGCGTTTACCTTCCACTTCGTCCGCTACGAGGACTGCCCCCCCGCGGCCCAGGAGAAGGCCCTGGCAGAGGCCAAGGCGCTGGCGCTGGCGGAAAAGGAATAATTTGCCCGCAAGGCTTCGCCCCGGCGGCGGAGCCTTGCGCGTATCGTGGGGCGGCGCGGGCCCCTTGCGTCACAAATCAAAATTTTTCTGAGAATTTTTGATTTGTTGCAAAAGCAACTGTGCAATATTAGAAAAGCCTGTTATACTGCAAGCATCCCAAGAGGAACAAAAAACAATCATTCAACCAAGTCACATGATTTTAAAATTTAGGAGGAAATTGATGATGAAAAAGTGGGTTTGCCCGGTTTGCGGCTATGTACACGAGGGCGATACGGCTCCCGAGAAGTGCCCCCAGTGCGGGGTTCCCGGCGCAAAGTTTACGGAGCAAAAGGGCGAGATGACCTGGGCCGCCGAGCACGTGGTGGGCGTTGCACAGGGTGCTCCCGAGGAAATTATGGAGGGTCTGCGGGCCAACTTTGCCGGTGAGTGCACCGAGGTTGGTATGTATTTGGCCATGTCCCGGGTGGCATACCGCGAGGGCTATCCCGAGGTTGGTATGTATTGGCATACCGCCGCGCTGGAAGAGGCCGAGCACGCCGCCAAATTTGCCGAGCTGCTGGGCGAGGTGGTCAGCGATTCCACCAAGAAGAACCTGGAAATGCGGGTGGAAGCCGAGAATGGCGCCACCGCCGGTAAGTTTGAGCTGGCCAAGATGGCCAAGGCCGCGAATTTGGATGCCATCCACGATACCGTCCACGAGATGGCCAAGGACGAAGCCAGACACGGCAAGGCGTTCCAGGGTCTGCTGGGCCGCTACTTCAAGTAAGAAACTGACAAAAACTTCCATATAAAAGCAAGGGGACCGGCCGATTTGGCCGGTCCCCTTATTTTTTTAAGTACAAAATGCGGACAGAAAATGGAAAAAATGTGGAAAATGGAGCGGGATTGTGGTATAGTAGCCGCAGATAGCGTGGATGGTCGATTTCATTCCCATGCCGGGTCGGCGCAAGGGGCGGTATGCTGAAATCGAATGACATCCCACGGCTGCAAAAACAAGAAACGGGAGGCGCTTACTTGAATATTGCCATTGTGGAGGACGATGCGGGGGACCGGGAATACCTGCTGGACTGCATCGCTGTTTATACCGACGATATGAAAACCGCCGTGTCCGTTTCCACCTTTGAAAGCGCAGATACGTTTTTAGGCGACGGCACCCCCGGCCGCTACGACCTGATTTTTCTGGACATTTACATGGTTGGTGTGACAGGGATGGACCTGGCGCAAAGACTGCGGCGGGACCATGTGAACAGCCAATTTGTATTTACCACCACCTCCGCCACCCACGCCGTGGAGAGCTACGAGGTAGCCGCGACGTATTATTTGCTCAAGCCGTACGACTATGGGCAGTTCGCCAAAATGATGGAGGCAGTGGACGGCAAGGTGCGCTGGGATACGCCGGGCATCGCCGTCAAGGTGGGGCACGACATGGAGACGGTGCCTCTGGCGGCCATTCGCTACGTGGACTATGCGGACCACTATGTGCGCCTGCACACGGCCACCAGGGTCATTCGCTCCTACGGGAGCTTTCAGGAGACAGAGACCCGCCTGGACAGTTATCCCCAATTTTTGACCTGCTACCGCAATATGATGATTAACATGGACCGGGTGGACAAGCTGGAGGGGGACCACTTTGAGCTGGAGCAGGGGGAGAGCATCCCCATCACCCGCAACCGCCTGCGAGAGATGCGAGAGGCCTACACCACCTACATTTTTGCCCGGATGAAGCGAGGTGGAACACCATGACGCCGCTGAAGGTGCTCTGCTATTTTATCAGCACCGCCGTGAGCTACTGTGTGTACCTCCAGTTGGTCTGCACCTCTTTTCAAAGCGCCCTGCGCTACTCCAAGCGCAGAACCCGGCTGATTGTCACCCTGGGGTACTGCGTGGGCTTTGCCTTTGACATCTTGTTTTTTGAAATAGATGCGCCCCTTCACCCCTATACCATCGCCGGAACGGTGGTAATTACCGTTTTAGACATTGCCGGTGCCATCCTGCTGTTTAAAAAGGACCCGCTGAAAATTTTCTTGGGTGTGTTCATTATCCTCACCATGCACAACGGCTTCATTGCCATTGCCACCCAGATGCTGGGCTTAAACCTGCTGCCGATTTTGGTGCCGGGCTTCCCCAATCTCAACTATTTGGTGTATCTGCTGGCGGCGCAGTTGCTGTTTTTGCCGCTGCTGTATTACCTGTTTTACAAGCTGCTGCGGCGGGCGGTCGAAACCGAGTTGGACATCGCGCTGTGGCGGGTGCTGTTTTACCTGCCCCTGCTCTATTACATCTACGGCATTGCCACCGGTATCAGCGGCGCGCGGATTGAACCCGCCTCCCCGCAACTACTTGTGGCCACGGTGTTGCGCACCCTGTTTGCCCTTGCCTCCTACGTCGGGGCGCTGAAGCTGCTGCTGTACGCCTGTGAAAAAACCGACGCCCACTACCGGGTTGCCGCGGCGGAACAACAGCTCTCCATGGCACAGGATCGATACGAAATTTTGACCCAGCATATGCGGGAGACGGACCGCCTGCTTCACGATTTGCGCCACCACATGCTTTCCTTCCGGGATTTTGCGGACCGAGGCGATTTGGCGGGGCTGAACGCCTATTTGGACCGCATGGGGGAAATTTATAAAACCCGGGACGTTCCCTCCGTTTGCGCCCGGCCCACGGTGGACGTGGTACTGCGGCACTATCTGGGCATTGCCGTGGATGCGGGGATTGAGGTGCAGCACCAGGTGCAAATCCCGCTGGATTTCGGGCGGAGCGATTTGGACCTGTGCGTGGTGTTCGGCAACCTGACGGAAAACGCGCTGGAGGCCTGCCTGCGGCAGACCGAGGGGCGGAATTACATCAGCGTGAGCACGGAGTGCATCGGCGGGAAAATGCTGGCCATCCGCATTGAAAACAGCTTTTCCGGCACCGTTTCAGAGAAAAACGGCCTGTTTCAATCCTCCAAGCGCAAAGGCCCCGGCCTGGGACTGGCCTCGGTGAAAAGCGTGGCGGAGCAAAACGGCGGCAGCTTCCGCGTGTCGGCGGAGGCAGGGGTCTTTGCGGCGGAAATTTTGCTCAACACCTGAGAAAAAGGCGCACTGACCCGGCGCAGAGGACAAAAATGAAAAGAACGCAGTTTGTGGAAACACAGACTGCGTTTTTTGGGGGAATTTATTCCAAATTATTCCAAAAATGCAACGTTTTCGGTAATGAATCCTACGTTTTCGGTAAAACGCCGCCCCGAGAAATTTCTTTTGCTACAATATAAACTAATAAATGATCAAAAAAGCAGGGGGTGGGCGGCGTGTACCGCATTGCGATTGTGGAAAAAGACCCCGACGCGCGGGAGGAAATTCACCGCCTTGCCGCGCTGTTTTTTACCCGGCGAAAGGAGAGCGCCGCCTTTGTCATTTGCGAGACGCGGGGCGATTTGCCCCCCTATTACGACTGCTATCTCCTAGGGGACGAGCGGTGTGTCGCCCTGCTCCGGGGACCGGAGGAGGCGGCGCTGGAAACGGTCTCCAAGCCGCTGGAGGAAGCGAAATTTTTTGAAATGCTGGAAAAATGGCGCAGCATAAACGGCGCGGCGGCAGTGCGGACCCCCAAAAAGAGAAGGGGGATTTCAATTTGAAAAACCCCATTCGCTGGACGGCCTCCACCCTCATCAAGTGCGCGGCGGGCTGTGTCATTTTGTTGGGAATTGTGCTCATTACGGTGGTGAATGAGCGCAGCTTTACCAAGGTTGTAAACGACGATATTGTCCACATTTCCAAGCTCTCCTCCGCCATGATTTCCACCCAAATAGACGACAGCCTCTCCGCCCCCATTTTCGTGGGCCAGACCATGGCCGGCGACAGCTTTTTGCGGGACTGGTTGGCAAACGAGGTGGGCGACGCCCAAGACGCGGCCAAAATGCAGCGGTATTTGGCTGCATACCGGGACCAATATCACTACCATTCCGCGTTTGTCGTCTCCGCCGGCAGCGGTATTTATTACTGCCAGGACGGGATCAACAAGAAAATCAGCCCGGAGGACGCCCACGACGTCTGGTATTACGACTTCGTGGAAAGCGGCAAGGCCTATGATTTGGACGTGGATGTGGACGAGGTCAGCGGCGACGTGCTGACGGTGTTTGTCAACTGCCGCATCACGGACCCGGCGGGGAAGTTTTTGGGCGTGGCCGGGGTGGGCATCAAAATGAGCAGCCTGCAAGCCCTGCTGGACGTCCACGAGCAGGAATATGATATGGAAGCCTTTTTGATGGACGAAACCGGGCTGATTCAGGTGGATTCCACCGCCGGGGCCATTGAAACCGCCAATTTTTTCGACCGGCCCAAGGCCCAAACGGTGCGGGAAGAAATTTTAAACAACAAAACCTCCACAGAGCTTTTCTGGAACGCCGACCACGGCTCCGGCTATTGCCTGGTCACCCAGTACATCGAAAAGCTGGACTGGTACCTGGTGGTGGAAAAAAATACCCAGGCGGTCCGGGAACTGCTCGACGCCCAGATGCGCCAGACGCTGCTGCTGACCTTTTTCATTATCGCGGCGGTGCTGCTAGTAGTGAGCAAGCTGCTGGGGAAGTACAGCCGGGGCCTGGTGCGGGCCGCCAGCATCGACGGCGTGACAGGCCTGCCAAACAACAAGATGTTCCGCCAATTTTTCAACCAAAACATGGGCCGTCCCGGCTTCACCCGGGGGAGGCTGTTCATGTTTGACATCGACGATTTTAAGTCCATCAACGACACCTACGGTCACCTCTCCGGCAACGCGGTGCTCAACCGGGTGAGTCGGGTGGCCAAGGCCACCATTGGGGAGGACGGCATTGTCGCCCGTTGGGGCGGCGACGAATTTGTGGGGATGGTATACGGCAACGGCATGAGAACCGAGGAAATCGTACGGAAAATCGGCCAGAAAATTGCCGCTATCCGGGATTTGGACTGTCCGCTGGTGACGGTGAGCATAGGCATGACGGCCATGTCCGCCCACAGTACCCTGTCCAAGTTACTCCACGAGGCGGATACGGCCATGTACGCTGCCAAAAAGCAGGGAAAAAACAAAACGGTTTTATACCAGGAGCCATCTGAAATATCCGACAAATAGAGGAGGTAAAACGCCGCCGGACACAGACCCGGAACCCACGCCGGAGCTGAAAAAAACACCTCCTACCGTCCAAACGGCGGTCCCTCTTCCTCCGCCCAAGCCGGAGACACCGCCCGGCACGCCGGGGACGCCGGAAAAACCGACGAAGCCGACGAAGAAAGACTGTCTCGCACAAAATATTTTACGCAAACCAGGGCGGCAGTTAAAAAACTGCCGCCCAGCTTGTCGAAAAACCCTGCGGGCGGACGA
>JAVVPH010000080.1:3955-7879 GCA_036655835.1 Oscillibacter sp. | reverse complement strand
AAGGCAGTGCCGTCCAAAAGGCCCATCTGGAAGATGGCGAAGAACCACACCACCAGGCCGTACAGGCCCTGGGTGCCGGGGATCACCTGCAAAATCATAATTTTACCGAACTTGCTGGGGTCCTGGCACAGCAGGCCCGCGCCCGCCTCACCGGCGATGCCGGTGCCCTTTGCGGAGCCGATGCCGGAGAGAACCGCCGCCAAACCCGCGCCGAACAGTGCCAGTGCCAAACCGCCGAATGCTTCAAAAAATCCCATAACTCTTTTCCTCCTCAGTCTTTTTGAATGTCAACATATTTTGTATTGATTGCCAGGGGCTTGAACGGCTTTCCGCCGTCCTGGTAGAATTTCCCGAAATATTCCAAGCACTGCAGCCGCAGGTCATGGACGTAACAGCCCAGCAGGTTCAGCGCGAAGTTCAGCGTGTTGCCCGCCAGCGAAATCAGAATAAAAATGAAAATATTGCCGGGAATCGCGCCCAAGGTGTTAAACACTTGGGCAATGACGCTGCCCGCCAGCATCAGGGCCATCAGACGGGAGTAGGACAAAATATCGCCGAAATAGCCGGTGACGTGATTGTAGAGGGAGCCGAATACCGCCGTCACCTTGCCAAAGCCCTTGGCCGTCCAGCCCGCGCCCACCAGCACCATCACAATGCCCACGTACAGCACCAGCATCGTCACGCCCGTCACCGCAAGGCCGGTCCCCGCGAAGACCACCCACCAAGTCACTTCTTCCCAGAGGGCGTCCATATATTGGCGGTTTTTAAGTTTGTTGATAAAGCTGATGGCCATGCCGGTGACGATCTGCACAAAGCCCAGACACATAGCGCCAATTAAAATCATCAGCGTGTCGTCCAGCGGCGTAAACAGGGCCGGCAGCTCAAAGGTGCTTGCGGGGTTGAGTACCCGCAGGAACTGGGGAATGAAGTCCCCCAAAAATCCGCCGGTCACCGCGCCCATGATAAAGGTGCTCACGCCGCACAGGCCCAGCAGTCCGAAGAAATGCTCCATGGTCCCCTTGGGGCGGTACTTTTTCAGCACCACCAGGGAGGCAATCATCATCAGCGTGCCGTAGCCCATGTCCGCCATCATGATGCCGTAAAACAAAATGAAAAACGGTGCCATCAGCGGGTTGGGGTCCACGTTGTCATAGGCGGGGAGAGAATACATCTCCGTCACCATGTTCAGCGACTTGGTAAGCCAGTTGTTTTTCAGCTTCACCGGCACGTCGGGATATTCCTCCGGCGTGGGGTCCTCGGCCTCCCAGGCGCAGTTCATGTCATCCAGCAGCGCCCCCACCGCGTCCATGCTCTCCCCGGGGGCCCAGCCCTCGAAAAAGAGGATGGTGCCGTTGGTCAGCAGCCGCTCGGCGGAGGTCTCTCTGGCGGCCTCGGCGCTCAGGCGGTCGGCATAGACGCGCAGTGCGTCCCTGGCCCTGCCGCAAGCCACGATGGCGGTGGTAATCGCCTCCTGATCTCTGCGGTTTTCCACCAGCTTTTCGTCCAGGCGAATGATGTTTTCCGCCGGGGTGCCGGTCATCCCCTGGAAGGTCACCACACTAAAGCTGCGGGGCCGCAGGATTTCCATGACGCGCTCCTCCTCCGCCCGATGGCAGAGCAGGAGACAGTATGCCTGCTGCTTGTCCCCGCTGATAAACGTCAATTCCGCGGCGGCATCGGCCAAATCCCCTTGCAGGGCAGTCCGGTCCGTTGCCCCGGGACACACCAGCAGTCGAACCAGCATATGCTCCGTGCCCGCTGTCTCCAGGGGCAAATCCAGGTCTTTCCACGGAACCAGGCCGGCCTGCTTGGTCAGCAATCGGTTTTCCTCATTTTGCAGTCGGGCCAGCTCTTGCAGGAAGCCGCCAATTCTCTCGCTGACCGCCCGGGCCTCCTCCACTGAGCCTGTCCCCAAAAATTCCCCCTCGGTGATGGGGTGGCGCTGGATAAACAGCCCGTCCTTGAGCTTTGCGTATTTCTTGATCGCCGCCAAGGCGGTGTTCACATCGGTGATGGCGCCCTTGGCCGCCGTCAAGCTGGAACTGCCTCGCCGCAGCAATGCGCTCCACGCGGGGTCCGCCAGCTTGCCATCCGGCTCACTGACCTCCACGCAGCCCAAGCGCAGCAGCTCCTCCAGCAGTTCCTCTCTGCGCTCGGCCATGGCCATGACGCGAAGCTTTTTCATTTTTACGATGGCCATTTCAGTGATTCACAACCCTTCCGACAATAAACTCAGCGGCCGCATCCAAATGCGCGCTGGCCGTATGGCGCAGGGTATCGCCCTCCGCCTGCGCAGTGCGGTTGATTGCGGCCGATCGCTCCGCCGCCTTCGCCTCCGCTTGCGCCAACAGCGCTTTTCCGGACTGGGCAGCATCCTGACGAATTTGTTGCAAAAGCGCAAGCCCATCTCGTTGCGCGTTGGCAATCAATTGCTTTGCCTCCGCTTCGGCGGCAGCCTTGCGCTCTGCGCTTTTCGCTTCAGCCTGGGTCACTTTCTCAATTGCTTCTAAGGACATCCGTTTCACCTTCTCTCCTATTACAATAAATGCCAGTCACTTGTCAACTAGTATAGGCCCGTGTGGTGGGCAATGCAAGCCCATTTTGCGTAAATTGCGTGGATTCTTCCTTTTGCACAAAGGGCGGGTCGCATTTTCTATAAATTCAACGCAAACGTGTGCATTAATTTGCGCAAACGTGTGCGCTTCTCTTAAAAATATAGCTTTCTGCTAATTTCTTTGCGGTATTCAGTCTTTCTCCTCTCAAAATATTGAAAATTTTTTATACGCACTAATTATTTTTTAGGTTAAACCATACAAGAAAGCACACCCTATTTTGCGCACTATTTCCCGATATCAACCTGTTTTCCGATTTTACACCCAAAAAGGAGCCAAGCCTCCCGGCCTGGCTCCTTTTCAATAAAATTGGTTATTCTCTGTGGGCGGCGTGGTCCAAAACGGCGGATAGCTCCTTCAGCTCCGCCCCCGCCTGGTCCATGGCCCGGGGCAGCTGGGCCAGGTTGACCTCCACCTTTCGCAGCTCCCCGGTGACGTGGGAGGCGGTGGCGTCAAAGCTGGTCATCAGCTCTTGATATTGACTTTGGAAGGCAGATACCACCCCCTCCAGCTTGGCAATGGTGGAGGCCTCCAAATCGGCGGCCCGCTTTCTGGCCTCGCACTCAATGTCGCCAATGCGCTGGCGGAACTGGCAGTACGCCTCTGCATCCGGGCGGAGCGCCTCCACCTCCCGGGCCAGACGCAGAGTCTCCGGCTTGCACGGTTCCAAATCCTGGCGCAGGGCGGTTTCCCGGTCCAAATCCGCGCGGAGTTGGCTGCACTGCGCCGTCAGCGCGTCCAATTGGGCCTGGGTCTGCGCCAATTGCGCACTGAGCGCCGCCGACGAATCCCGCAGGCTGTCATTCTCTTTTTGCAGCGTTTCCTGAAGGCTTGCCGCCTCCTGCGCGGTCTTTTCAATATATTGGACCACGTCCTCCTTGGCAAAACCGCCGAAGGCTACGCTCCGAAAGGTGCTGTTTTCCATCAACCCACCGCTTTCTTAATCTCTTTTTATAAATATTCATACCGCCATAGCCGTTTACGGCGTTAAAATTCCGTACCCGTTTGTGTCCTATACCATCGCTGCCTGCAGCGTGATGGTATATTTTTAAAATCGCATATGATATCTGCTTGCAGATATTATACCATGCCGATGGATGATTTACAAGTCTGCAAAGTCGGCGGCGGCGCAGGCGTTTTTTTCGAAAATCCGGCAAAAGATAGCGCGTCGATAAAATTTTCAAAGGAAACTTCAAAAAAACCTTGCATTTCAAAAAAGGATATGCTATTATAATCAAGCTGTCCGACAGGATAGAGCATGCGCCCTTAGCTCAGCTGGATAGAGCGTCTGGCTACGGACCAGAAGGCCGGG
>JAVVPH010000080.1:0-3945 GCA_036655835.1 Oscillibacter sp. | reverse complement strand
AACAGTCTTTGGACTGTTCTTTCTTTTTTTTTGCGCTTTTTGCTCCCGGGGCCGCCGAGGCCGCATTCGGCACAAACCGCCTTGTCCGCCCCTCCTGCCGGTCCTTTTCCCCCCGGGATTTTCCCGCCGGAAGCGGATAAAACCGCACCTCTTCTCCCCCTTCTGAATACTCTAGAGTAATCAATGTGAGAGGAGGCGCGCCGGAAGCGGCTATTCCGGCGCAAGATAATATGGCAAAACAATCCGGCCCCGCCACGCCCATGGCTCCCCTGTCTGGGAGCAATGTGCCTGTGATTCCTCTGCCCAACCCGGGCGAGGGCGGCCCCGCATACCCCGGTGATAACGGCAACGCCCCGGTGGTTCCCCTTCCCCCCATCAGCGGCCCCAGCGACAACATCCCCAGTATTCCCCTGCCCCCGCCGGGCAGCGGCGGCCCGGCCTATCCCGGAGACAACATCCCCAGCATTCCCCTTCCTCCGCCGGGCAGCGGCGGCCCGGCCTTCCCCGGAGGCGGCATTCCCATCATTCCCCTGCCTCCTCCCAACAGCGGCCCGGCCTTCCCCGGCATTACCCCCGCCAAGGCCCGTGTGCGCTTTTTAAACGCCGCTTACGGCTACCATCCCTTCCGCATCCTCATCAACCAGTTTCAAGCGGTGCGCCTGCTGAATTATGGTGGGCTGACCTCCTATGGCTGGGTGTCCGCCGGGTATCAAACCGTCACCGTCACCGGCACCGACGGCTATATCTACATGCAAAAAAATATGCCCTTCCAGTCCAATGTCCCCACCACCATCGCCATCATCAACCGCCCCGGCGGACTGGACCTGCTGCAAATCACGGATAGCTGCTGCACCCCCAGCGCGGGCGCCAATTTCCGCGTGTGCAATCTGGCCCAGCAGAGCAACCCCATCGACGTGCTTTTGGCGGATGGCCGGGTGATTTACACCGATGTGCGCTTCAAGGAAACCACCGCCTATAAGCGGATTTGGCCCGGCGAGTACCAGTTCATTTTTGCGGAGACAAACCTGATGCCCATGCCCATCCAGCAGGATATTGAGACGCTGGATACCGGATTTTTGGGAATGTATCCCCCAGTGGATGTGGTGGCCTCCCTCTATCTCCGCGTGTCCCGCGGCGCCAATTATACCACCTTCCTCCTCAGCACCGGCACCTTCCCCGACGATATCCAAGCCATCGTGGCAGAGGACCGCTGAGCACACGCCCCAAGCAAGCACAAAAGGCTGCATCTTAAAAAGATGCAGCCTCAGTGTGTCGAAAAAGCCTTTTTCGACACACTGAGGCAAGTTTTTGAAACCCGTGAGAAGTTTCAAAAACTGATGATTGAAAAACGAAAGACACCCTTCCTGGGTGTCTTTCGTAGCTATCTTCCTTCCCGGTTTCTGGAAATGCAGGGTTAATTGATGACCGGAGGGCCGCTTGCGGTTTTGGGCGGTTTTGGTGCCGCCGCGGAAAGAAAAGGGCTGCTGTGGCGGAGCAGGCGCTTGCGAAACCCACAGCGTTGCCGTTTTCAACAGGAAAAGGCGCTAAAATTTGGCCCTTTCTGCCAAGGCCGCGAAATGCGGTCTTGACTTGACAGGGTAATCGTTTACCGATATAATAATGCAAGAAAACCACCGGAAGTTCTTAAAACAGAAGAATTTCCGAAAAATACAGATCGGAAAGGAACGCAGAAACATGATTTATTCCACCGAAGTACAGCAGATGTGCTCCGTCGCCAAGGGAGCCTACCACGGCCCCGCGCCCATCCCTGAAGAGGGAAAATGGGTGCAGGCCAAGGAAATCAAGGATATCTCCGGCCTTACCCACGGCGTGGGTTGGTGCGCGCCCCAGCAGGGGGCCTGCAAGCTGACGCTGAACGTCAAGGAGGGCATCATCGAAGAGGCCCTGATTGAAACCCTGGGCTGCTCCGGCATGACCCACTCCGCCGCCATGGCCTCTGAAATCCTCATCGGCAAGACCCTGTTGGAGGCCCTGAACACCGATTTGGTCTGCGATGCCATCAACACCGCCATGCGGGAGCTGTTTTTGCAGATTGTCTACGGGCGGACCCAAACCGCCTTTTCCGAGGGCGGCCTGCCCATCGGGGCCAGTCTGGAGGACTTGGGCAAGGGCCTGCGCAGTCAGGTGGGCACCATGTTTGCCACCAAGGACAAAGGCCCCCGCTATCTGGAAATGGCCGAGGGCTACGTCACCCGCATTGCCCTGAGCAAGCAGGACGAGATCATCGGCTACGAGTTCGTCAATCTGGGGAAGATGATGGACGCGGTGAAATCCGGCGTGGATGCCAACGTGGCGCTGGAAAAGGCCAAGGGCCACTACGGTCAGTTTGACGCCGCCCCCAAATACATTGACCCCCGCCACGAATAAGAAAAGGAGGAATTGACATGGCTTTATTTGAAAGTTACGAGAGACGGATTGAAAAAATCAATTCCGTCCTGACCCAATACGGAATTTCCAGCGTGGAGGAGTGCCGCGACATTTGCAAGGCGGCGGGCTTCGACCCCTACGAAATCACCAAGGGCATTCAGGCCATCTGCTTTGAAAATGCCTGCTGGGCCTACACTGTGGGCGCGGCGATCGCCCTGAAAAAGGGCACGAAAAACGCCGCCGCCGCCGCGGAGGACATCGGCATCGGCCTTCAGGCCTTCTGCATCCCCGGCTCTGTGGCTGAGGACCGGAAGGTGGGCCTGGGCCACGGCCGTCTGGGCGCGATGCTCCTGCGGGACGAGACGAAGTGCTTCGCCTTTTTGGCGGGCCACGAGTCCTTCGCCGCCGCCGAGGGGGCCATCGGCATTGTCCGCAACGCCAACAAATCCCGGAAGGAGCCGCTGCGGGTGATCCTCAACGGCCTGGGCAAGGACGCCGCCCAGATCATCTCCCGCATCAACGGCTTCACCTACGTCCAAACCCAGTTTGATTACTATACCAGCGAGCTGACCATCGTCCGGGAAGTGGCCTATTCCGACGGCGAGCGGGCCGCCGTCCGCTGCTTTGGCTGTGACGATGTGCGGGAGGGCGTGGCCATCATGCACCACGAGGGGGTGGACGTGTCCATCACCGGCAACTCCACCAACCCCACCCGCTTCCAGCACCCGGTGGCTGGCACCTATAAAAAAGAGTGCATCGAGCAGGGCAAGAAATTCTTCTCCGTGGCCTCCGGCGGCGGCACGGGCCGCACCCTGCATCCCGATAACATGGCCGCCGGCCCCGCCAGCTATGGCATGACCGACACCATGGGCCGGATGCACTCCGACGCCCAGTTTGCCGGCTCCTCCTCCGTCCCCGCCCATGTGGAGATGATGGGCTTTTTGGGTATGGGCAACAACCCCATGGTGGGCGCGACCGTGGCTGTCGCCGTCGCCGTGGCAGAGAGCCAGAAGTAAAATTTTTCGCAAAAGCAAGGGCATCCTCGTCAAAAACGAGGATGCCCTTTAATTTGGATGATTCCGCGCGTACGGCAGCAGGATATTGGTTCTTCCCAGAATATAATCTGTGGAGGTTTGGTAATAATCCGCCAATTTGAGCAAATGAACCACGGGAATGACTTGGTAACCCCGCTCATATCTGGAATAAACGGTTTGGCTGATGCCCAACAGCGCCGCAACATCTGCCTGGAGAAGGTCTTTGTCCTCCCGCAAATCCCTTAAACGTTGAAAAAACATGAATCCACTCCCTCGCTAGTACTTTTTAATACTATTGACAATACTGCCAAATTTGATTAAAATTGTTTGCATAGTACTTAAAAGTACTTGGAGGAGAGTGACATGGAATTATATCAAGAAATTTTGCAGTTTTCCTGCTACCAAGCGCTGAAAAAAATTAAGGCAATTCTTGCGGATGGGCACCTTGATGACCAGGAATGCTTTAGGAAAATCGAAGAAATTGTCTCGGTGTTTGAGGAATTGGGCAGCAGCGGCGGCGGTC
>JAVVPH010000079.1:0-7925 GCA_036655835.1 Oscillibacter sp. | reverse complement strand
AAAGGTCTGCTCTGTTCGGAAAGAAGCGGAGCTCTTTCTGGGCTGATGGCGAAAAATGGGGGGACGCTCCGCCCCCCGCAGGCCCGGATTTTTCCGAAAACCAGCCCCGCCCTCTGCCTGCCCCACTGCGCCCGGCCTAGGAACAGGCCGGGCGCAGTGTTTGTCCGGGGAGACGTTGCGTCGAGCGCTGAAAAATGGTATACTATCACAGGTAAAATTGCGGTCATCACGGCCCACAAAGGAAGAAACGATGAAGAAATTGGTTGTAGGCATTTTGGCCCATGTGGACGCGGGGAAAACCACCCTGTCCGAGGGGCTGTTATATCGCGGCGGAAGTCTCCGCGCCCTGGGCCGGGTGGACCATGGGGACGCGTTTCTGGACAGCTTCGCCCTGGAGCGGGAGCGGGGCATCACCATTTTTTCCAAGCAGGCGGTGCTGGCGTTGCCGGAGGTGGAAATCACCCTGCTGGATACGCCGGGCCACGTGGATTTTTCCAGTGAGATGGAGCGCACCTTGCAGGTGCTGGACTGCGCCGTGCTGGTCATCAGCGGCACCGACGGCATCCAGGCCCACACCCGGACGGTCTGGCGGCTGTTGGAGCGGTATCACGTCCCCACCCTTCTCTTCCTCAACAAAATGGATTTGCCGGGGGCGGACCGGGGGGCTCTGCTGGCGGAACTGCGGAAGCTGGACGAGGGCTGTGTGGACTTTTCCGCCCCGCCGGAGGCCCGCTGGGAGAGCGTGGCCCTCTGCGACGAGGCCCTGCTGAGCCGCTATTTGGAGACGGGGACGGTTTCCCCCGCCGACGTGTCGGACTTGATTGGCAAGCGCAGGCTGTTTCCCTGCTATTTTGGCGCGGCACTGAAGCTGCAAGGGGTGGATGAGCTGCTGTACGCCCTGACGCACTATGCGCCGGTGCCAAGCTATCCGGCAAAATTCGGCGCCCGGGTCTATAAAATCGCCCGGGATGCCCAGGGCAACCGCCTGAGCTATTTGAAGGTCACCGGCGGCACCCTGGGGGTGAAGGACCTGGTGACCAACCGCCGTCCGGCCCTGGCGGAGGAGGAGGTCTGGGCGGAAAAAATTGACCAGATCCGCATTGTCTCCGGCCCAAAATTTCAAACGGTGGACCAGGCGGCGGCGGGAACCGTCTGCGCCGTCACCGGCCTGAGCCGCACCTTTCCGGGCCAGGGCCTGGGCGGGGACAACGGCTGGCTTTCCCCGCTGTTGGAGCCGGTGCTGACGTACCAAGTCCTGCTCCCCCCGGGCTGTGACCCCCACAGCGCCTTGCAAAAGCTGTGGGAATTGGAGGAGGAGGACCCCCAGCTCCACGTCGTTTGGAACGAACAGCTCCGGCAAATTCACCTGCAATTGATGGGGGAGGTCCAGTTGGAAATTTTGCGGCGGGTGCTGACGGAGCGCTTCGGGCTTTCCGTCCGCTTCGGCGGGGGAAGCATCGTGTACCGGGAGACGATTGCCGCGCCGGTGCGGGGCGCGGGCCATTTTGAGCCGCTGCGCCACTATGCGGAGGTCCATCTGCTTTTGGAGCCCGGCCCCCGGGGCAGCGGTCTGCGCGTTGCCTCCACCTGCCGGACCGATCTGCTGGACGGCAACTGGCAAAAGCTGATTTTGACCCATTTGGAGGAGAGAATCCACCGGGGCGTTCTCACCGGCGCGCCGCTGACGGACGTGAAAATCACCCTGACGGCGGGCCGTGCCCACGAAAAGCACACCGAGGGCGGGGATTTTCGCCAGGCCACCTATCGGGCGGTGCGTCAGGGCTTGATGCAGGCCCAAAGCGTATTGCTGGAGCCCTGGTATGGGTTTCGCCTGGAGCTGCCCACGGATTGCGTGGGCCGGGCCATGACGGATTTACAGCGGATGGGCGGGACCCTCGCCCCCTCGGAAACCACGGGGGAGGAGACGGTCCTCACCGGCTCCGCGCCGGTGGCGGCCCTGCGGGAGTATGCCGCCGAGGTGACGGCCTATACCCGGGGCCGGGGCCGATTGGCCTGCACCCTCCAAGGCTACGCCCCCTGCCATGACCAAGAGGCGGTGGTGGCCGCCTCGGGCTACGACCCGGAGCGGGACACGGAAAATCCGGCGGATTCCGTATTCTGCGCCCACGGCGCGGGCTATATCGTGAAATGGGACGAGGCGGCAGGGCAGATGCACGTGGACAGCGGCGCGGCGGCGGAAGCGGAACAGCGGCCCCTCGCCCCGCCGCCGGCCCCCACGGTCCGCCTTGCCGACTATGCCGGCTCCATCGCCCAGGACAAGGAGCTGCAAGCCATTTTTGAGCGGACCTACGGCGCGGTGAAGCGCCGGGAATTTCTGCCCCCGCCGCTGCCCAAGGCGGAGAGCACGGAGCTGCGGGAGATTCTTCCCCAAGCGTTCGGCCCGGAATATCTGCTGGTGGACGGCTACAATATCCTCTTCGCGTGGGAGGAGCTGTCCCGCATCGCCCGGGAGAATTTGGACGCGGCCCGGACATTGCTGTGCGATTTGCTGTGCAATTATCAGGGCATCAAAAAGTGCGTTGTGATTGTGGTGTTTGACGCGTATAAAGTCCCCGGCGGACTGGGTGAGGTGAGCCGTTACCACAACATCCACGTGGTTTACACCAAGGAGGCGGAGACGGCGGATGCCTACATCGAAAAAGCCACCTACGAAATCGGACAGAAGTACCGGGTGCGGGTGGCCACCTCCGACGGGCCGGAGCAGCTCATCATTTTGGGCCACGGGGCCCTGCGGCTGTCCGCCACCGCTTTTTTGGAGGAATTGCTGCAAGCCAGAGGGCAGCTCACCGCCATTTTGGAGAAAAACAATTCCTCTGGAAAATCCAGAACGGTGAAGGCGGCCTTTGAAAAGGCGGCGGAAAAACCGCGAAAAAACGAATAGACCCGCAAGTGCCCGGGCGGAATCGCCCCCGGACCGTAGGGCGACCCTTCGCTTTTTGAACATTTCTTGAATTTTGGGCAACGCAGTTGCATTTTTTTTGGAAAATGGTATGATAAATCCATACGAAAAATTTTGAAACAAAGGATTTGATTTGATGACCAAAATTGATATTATTTCCGGGTTTTTAGGGGCCGGCAAAACCACGCTGATTAAAAAGCTTCTGGCGGAGGCATTCCCCGGCGAGAAGCTGGTTCTGATTGAAAACGAATTTGGCGAAATCAGCATCGACGGCGGCTTTCTGAAGGAATCCGGCGTGGAGATTTCCGAGATGTCCTCCGGGTGCATCTGCTGTTCTCTGGTGGGGGATTTTGACCGGGCGTTACAGGAAGTGGCGGCGGAATACCACCCCGACCGCATCCTCATTGAGCCCTCCGGCGTGGGCAAGCTGTCCGACGTGATCGTGGCGGTGCAAAATACGGCGGCCCACGTCCCCGGCATGGTTCTCAACAGCTTTGTCACCGTGGCGGACGCCACCAAGGCAAAGGTTTATATGAAGAATTTCGGCGAATTTTACAACAATCAGGTGGAGAGCGCCGGCACCATCCTCCTCTCCCGGACCCAAAAGCTGTCCCCGGAAAAGCTGGAGGCCGCAGTGAGCCTGCTGCGGGAGAAAAACCCCGACGCCGCCATCCTCACCACCCCCTGGGACCAACTGGACGGCAAAACCATCCTGGCCGCCATGGAAAAGGTGTCTCTGGCAGACGCGCTGTTGGAAAAAATGCGGGCCGAGCACGAGGCCGATGAACACGAGCATGAGCATCATCACGAGCACGAGCACGAGCATGAACACGAGCATGAGCATGAGCATGAACACGAGCATGAGCATGAGCATCATCACGAGCACGAGCACGAGCACGAACACGAGCACGAGCACGAGCATGAGCATGAGCATGAGCATGAACACGAGCACGAACACGAGCACGAGCACGAACACGGTGCCGACTGCACCTGCGGCTGCCACGATCACCACGACCACCACCATGCCGACGAGGTGTTCACCAGCTGGGGCCGGGAAACGCCCAAGCAGTTCACCGCCGACGCCATTCACGCCATGCTGGTGAAGCTGGACTCCGGCGACTACGGCAGCATTCTGCGGGCCAAGGGCATTGTCCCCGCCACCGACGGGACTTGGGTGGAGTTTGACTACGTGCCGGAGGAATACGATGTGCGCAAGGGACACGCGGATTACACCGGGCGGCTGTGCGTCATCGGCGCGAATTTAAAGGAAGACAAGCTGGCCGTATTGTTCGGCCTGTAAAGGGGACACGCAAACCATGGATATTCCTGTTTATCTGGTGGCCGGCTTTTTAGACGCCGGCAAAACGGACTTTATCAACGGCATTTTAGAGGATGGCTTTGCCCGCAAGGAGCGCACGCTGCTGCTGTGCTGTGAGGAGGGGGAGCTGGACTACAACAAAAAAGCCATGGACAACGTGACGGTTGTCTCCGTGGACGAGGAAGCGGATTTGACCTGCTCCTTTTTAAAGGACTGCGAGAAAAAATACAAGCCCAAGCAGGTCATTATTGAGTACAACGGCATGTGGGGCATGGAGCGGCTGTACACCGACGTGCTGCCCGCCAATTGGGTGCTCTATCAGATTATGACCCTGGTGCTGGCCAGCAGCTTTGAGATGTACGCCAAGAACATGGGCCAGCTGATGATGGAGAAAATCACCAACGCGGATATGCTGATTTTCAACCGCTGTGACGAGGCCCTCCGGGCCTCCCTGCGGAAACGGAACCTGCGGATGGTGAATCGCCGGGCGGATATTTTTCTGGAAAACGCCGACGGCACCAGTGAGGAATACCTCACCGGCAACGAGTCGCCCTTTGACCTCTCCGCCGATGTGATCGACATTCCCGACGACGATTTCGGCGTGTGGTATGTGGACGTGATGGACCATCCGGAGCGCTACGCCGGCAAAACCCTGCGGATGAAGCTGGTGATGTGCCACTCCAAGCAGTTCCCCGGCACCGCCTGCCCCGGCCGCTTTGCCATGGTCTGCTGTGAAAAGGACATGACCTTTCTGGGCCTGGTCACCAAGGGCGAGGGCCTAGACCAGTACAAAAACCACGATTGGATGGCCGCCACGGTGAAAATGAGCGTGGAGGACCACCCGGCCTATAAGGGCAAGGGGCCTGTGATGAATGTGCTGAGCCTGGCCCCCTGCGAAAAAGCGGCCCAGGACGTGGTGTCTTTCTGATTACTGCTCGGCATATTTCGCCGCAAAAATCCCCCTTGTTGTCAAAACAAGGGGGATTTTGGTTGAGGGCAATTCCCACGCAGCACTTGCCGCGAAATGGCGCGGCGGAAATCTCTGATTTCCGGATGAAAAGAGGATGCAATTTTTTCGTCGAAGCATCGCATGACCCATTTGCGGAAACGCGACCGGGCGGTGCCCGGCAGGGACGGAATGCACCCTACGTTTCGTAGAACCGGCGGCGCGTCTTGCTTTTTCCACCGAAAATCGCTATAATACTCTCCACTGCACAACTGCGTTTTTGCGTTGTTCAGCAGACAGTAGCATAAAACAATTCCGTATTTGACCCAGAAAGGGGTTTCTATTTGAAAAAATTACAATCCATTCCCAAGCGGCAGCTCTCTTGGCCGCTGTTTTTCCTGGCGGCGGTGCTGCTCTCCGGGGCCATCACCCTGTTGGTGCTGTGGTGCCAGCCCAACTCCCTGCGGGCGGTGCTGGCGGTTTTTTTGGCACAGCCGCTGCTGATCGTGCTCAACGCCCTGCCGGTGGGGCTGTTGGTGTTGGCCTTTGGCTGCCTGTTTCGCAATGTGTTTTACAGCGCGGCGGCGGTGAATTTCGCCCTGTGCGCGCTGTCCATCGCCAACCGCATTAAATTAGAGGTCCGGGACGAGCCGGTATTCCCCCGGGATTTCGGCCTGCTCAAGGAGGTGGGCAGCGCCGTCCAGACCTACGACATCCGCTTTCCTGTGGGCATCATCGCCGTGGTGGTGGGGGTTTCCCTGCTGTTGGCGCTCTGCGGATTTTTTATCGGGAGCAAGCCCTTTCCCCTGCGGGTACTGCGGGGCTGGAGCGGCCGCATCGGCGGCTTTTTGGCCAGCGGAGCGGTGCTGACCGCGCTGATTTTCACGGTGTACGCCAGCAACGATTTGTACAACTCCTTTGCCAAGTCCAACGCATACTATATCCCCTCGGTTTTCAACGAGTTGGGCTTCCCCTACTGCTTTTCCCACCAGTTTACCACCTATCCGGTGGACAAGCCCGCGGGCTTCAACCGGTCTCAGGCGGAGGCCTGGGAGGCGGAACCGGTTGTCAGTGAGGGCAAGCCGGTCCATGTGATTTTGGTGATGAACGAGGCGTTTTCCGACTTGACGGACGAGCCGATGTTCACCTATCCGCCGGAGGAGGACCCCCTGTCCAACCTCCACGCCCTGCGGGAGAGCCCCCACGCCCTGTTCGGCCACGTGGCGGTTCCCGGCTTTGCCGGCGGCACCGCCAACACGGAATTTGACGTGCTGACGGGCATCCAGACCAACGCCCTGTCGGAAACCACCACCTCCTCCTTCCGGGTGGTAAACCGGGATTTGGACAGCTTGTTTCGGGTGTTTGGCGGCGAGGGCTATCACAGCTCCTTTTTCCACCCCGGGGACGCTTGGTTTTATAACCGGGAAAACGTTTACAATCATCTGGGCGCGGAGGAAATTCTCTTCGCGGCGGATATGCCGGGCCTGACGCAAAAGGGCCGCTGGGTCACGGACGATTCCATGGCGGACGTCATCGAGGAAAAATTTGAAGAGACGGTGGCGGCGGACGAACTGCTGTTCAACTACACCACCACCATTCAAAACCATATGTCCTACACCGCCGACAAATACGGTCCAAGCTACCTGTTTCCGCCGGTGCGGACGGCCCAAACCCTCTCGGCGGAGGCGAAGACCCTGCTTTCTGTGTATGCCGAGGGCGTGCGGGACGCGGACGCCATGCTGGGGCGGCTGACGGACTATTTTTCCGCCACGGAGGAGCCGGTGGTACTGGCCTTCTGGGGGGACCACCTGCCCGCCCTGGGGGAAAATCAACTGGTGTACAACGAGCTGGGCATCTCCCTGACCCCCGATGCCGACGGCACGGACAGCTGCTTGAAATCCTTTGAAACCCCCTATCTCATTTGGGCCAACGACGCGGCGGCGGCGGTTTTGGACTGGGACGCAGCAGTCAAGGCCCTGGACTTGCCGGCGGACGGACGCATCAGCGCCAGCTTTTTGGGGGCGGCGATTTTGGAATTGACCGGGCGGGAAACGCCCTGGTTCGCCTTCCTCAACGGTCTGCGGCGGGAGCTGCCCGTGGTGCAAAAGCAGACCTATCTGCCCTTTGACGGCGCGGTGACCGCCACCCTGAGCGAATCCCAGCAGGCCCTGATTGACCAGTGGCGGCAATGGAGCTATTACAAGCTGAAAGTACAGGAGATGGACTGATGCGGGAAATGAGTCGGCGGATGGCCCTTTGCGGCGTGCTCTCCGCCTTGGCAATGGTGGCGCTGATGTTGGGCGGCCTGTTGCCCCTGGCCACCTTCTGCGCGCCGATTTTGGCCATGGTGGCGCTGCTGCCGATTTTGCCGGAGTTCGGCCCCCGTTGGGCCTGGGCGGCCTATGGGGCCACGGCGCTGTTGGCACTGCTGCTGGTGCCGGACCGGGAGATGGGGCTGGTGTATGTGTTTTTCGGCGGCTATCCCTTGCTGCGCCCGTATTTGGAGCGGATTCCCACCCGGCCCCTGCGGCTTGCGGGGAAGCTGCTGGTGTGCAATGCCGCCATGGCGGCGCTGTACGCCGTGGTGCTGTTTGTCTTTCAATTGGAGGCGGTGACGGCGGAATTTTCCACCCTTTCCGCCGGGTTTTTGGGCCTGCTGCTGTTGCTGGCCAACGCGAATTTTCTGGTGCTGGACCTGGTCATCGGGCGGCTCACCGCCCTGTGGAACCACAAGCTGCGGC
>JAVVPH010000078.1:5485-7944 GCA_036655835.1 Oscillibacter sp. | reverse complement strand
GCCGGCAGGGCCTTGGGATGCTCCGGTAGAAGGCGGACCCGCCGAATACGGCAGTCCTCCTGCTTTTTGCAGTGGAAAATCTTCGACTCACCGATGATGCTTGCGCCGTTTTCAAATTCCGCTTCCAACTGCACGTCCGCGTTGGTCACCGGCAGTACCCGTCCTGTGATGGCCAGCACCTCGCTCATGCGGCTCACCGCCTGGTCAAAGGAGGGGGAAATGCCGTTCAGCGCCGCCAGAAACAGATTGCCGAAGCTCTGGCCCGCCAGCGTGCCGTCGGTAAAGCGATAGTGCAGCAGCTCCCGCATCACCGGCTCGGTATTGGCCAGTGCCTCCATACAGTTGCGGATATCGCCGGGAGGCGGCATCCCCAAATCCTGGCGCAGTACACCGGAGCCGCCGCCGTCGTCCGCCACTGTGACGATGGCGGTGAGGTTTTCCGTATATTGTTTCAGTCCCCGCAGCATGGTGGACAGGCCGTGTCCGCCGCCGATGACGGCAATTCGCGGCCCATACGCCTTTGGCAGGCGGTAAGAGGCTCTTTTTTGTTCCATATGGATGCCTTTCTTCCCGTTTTGAGTTTAAAAAAGGGCTGTACCTACTGTCCCCGGGATAAATCCCTGTGATTTTCCGTCACCTGATAGCCCTGCTGGCGGACAAACTCCGTCAGGGCATGGGTCACCGCCACAGAGCGGTGGTGGCCGCCGGTACAGCCCACGGCAATCACCAGCGAGGTTTTCCCCTCCTCCGCGTACAGCGGCAGGGAAAACGCCAGCAGGTCCTCCACCCGTTTTAAGTAATCCCGGGTCTGCTGAAAGTCAAACACGTAGTCGTAGACCTCCCGGTCCAGACCGGTTTTATGGCGCAGCTCCTCCATGTAATAGGGATTGGGCATAAAGCGCACATCAAACACCAAATCCGCGTCCATGGGCAGTCCGTGCTTGAAGCCGAAGGAGGTCAAACTCACCGTCATGCCTGTGGAGGCGTTTTTGTCGCCGAAAATCCGCAGTAATTCCCCCCGCAGTTGGCCGGTGGACAGGGCGGAGGTGTCCACCACAAAATCTGCCCGGTCCTTCACCGGCTGCATCAAAATTCGCTCCCGCTGCGCCGCCAGCTCCAGCGATGTTCCATCCACGCTGAGGGGATGGCGGCGGCGAGTCTCCTTATAGCGGTTGATAATCACATCGGGAGCCGCCTCTAAAAACAGCATCTGGCACAGGCCGTCCATGGTTTTCAGCTTGTCCAGCACCTCGAACAGCTCCGTAAAGGAGCTGGCGGTCCGCACATCGTAGACCAACGCCACCCGGTCATACCGCCCGTTGCCCACGGAGCAAAATTCCGCAAATTTTAAAATCATGGCGGCGGGCATATTGTCCACAATATAAAAGCCCATGTCCTCCAAAAAAGATGCCGCCTTGCTCTTCCCTCCGCCGGAAAGGCCGGAAATAATGAGGATTTCCATACACACACCGCCGTCTCTCTTTTTCATAAAATGGTCAAATCACGCCAAGATTTTGACCTCCGGCTCCAAATGGATGCCGGTTTCTCTCTCCACCCGGTCCTGGACCGCCTGGATGAGGGCCGTTACCTCCGCAAAGGTGGCACCGCCCCGGTTGATGACAAAGCCCGCGTGCTTTTCGGACACCTGAGCCCCGCCGATGGTCAGCCCCTTCAGGCCGCACTGGTCGATGAGGGTTCCGGCAAAGTGGCCCGCAGGCCGCTTGAAGGTACTGCCCGCGCTGGGCCATTCCAAGGGCTGGCTGGCTCGTCGCCGGGCCATCAGCTCCTCCATTTTCCCTCGGATTTCCCCGGGGTCCCCCGGTGTCAGGCGCAATGTCGCGCGGAGGACCACCCAGTGGGGATGGTCGCTGCACACACTGCGGCGATAGCCGAAGTCCATCGCCTCCCCCGGGAGGGTCAAAATGCCCGCCTCCGGGTCCAGCAGTGTCACGGATTCCACCACCTGGCACATCTCGCCGCCGTAGGCCCCCGCGTTCATGCACAGCGCGCCCCCCACCGTGCCGGGGATGCCGTGGGCAAATTCCAGCCCCGTCAAGCCCTGCTTTTGGGCGAAATCCGCCAGTCGGGCCAAGGAGACCCCCGCCTGGGCCGTCAGGACCGTCTCCCCGCTTTGCTCCATGCCGCGCAAAGATGCCGAGGTGTCAATCACCAGGCGGTCCAAGCCCCCGTCGGAAATCAGCAAATTTGTGCCGTTTCCAATTATCAGCGGCTCCGCCCCACAGCTTTGGGCCAGACTCACCAACAGCACCAGCTGCTCCCCGCTTTCCGGGAAGGCCATGCGCTTGGCAGGGCCGCCGATGTGAAATGAGGTATGGCGGCTCATGGGTTCCTCCCGGGTCATCCGCAGGTCCGGCAAATTTTCCTTTACTTCTCGATCCAGTTCCATGAACCAGTCCATTCACAGCCCTCCCAAATTTTAAGGCAACACCGCACAATTC
>JAVVPH010000078.1:0-5385 GCA_036655835.1 Oscillibacter sp. | reverse complement strand
AATTGTGCGGTGTTGCCTTAAATAACCCGGTGCAGCAGGGCCGCGCCGATGATGCCGGCATCGTTTCCAAGCTCCGCCTTGATGAGCCTTGGAATCCTGCCGCCGTTGCGGGCGTAACATTCCCGCTCCAAAATTTCCCTCAGGGGCGTGAGTAGCAACCCCTCCGGCGCGGCGGCCACACCGCCGCCTAATGCAATCGCCTCAGGCTGGAGAATATTGGCCAGATTGGTCAGACCCAAGGCCAAGTAATCCACATAGTCCCGGCACAGCGCCAATGCCGTCTCGTCCCCGGCCTCCGCCGCCTGAAAGGCCGTCCGCCCCTCTACGCGGCCCGCCGCGACGGTGTGAAGCAGACTTTCGGGGTGCCGGTCCATGGCCTCTCGCGTCAGGCGAATCAGCCCGGTGGCGGAGGCATACATCTCCCAACAGCCCTTGCGGCCGCAGTTGCAGGCCACGCCGTCCCGGCAGATGACCATATGGCCCACCTCGCCCACCATGCCGCCGCCGGCATAGAGCCTGCCATTTAAAATAAAACCGCCGCCCACGCCGGTGCCCAGGGTAATCACGATAAAATCCCGGGTACCCCGGCCCGCGCCGTAGAGCCACTCCCCCACCGCCGCGCAGTTGGCATCGTTTTCCAGCCGGACCGGCACGTCTAGCTTTCGGCGGAACAATTGCTCCAGGGGCACGTCCCGCAGGGGGATATTACAGGTGTACAGCACGTTTCCGCCGGACACCGCGCCGGGGATGCCGATGCCCACAGCCTCCACCGTCTCCGGTGATACGCCGCCGGTCCGGGCGGCCTCCCGGGCCAAGGCCGCCAAATCCTCCGCAAACTTTTCCGCACCCGCAAAGGTCCCCAAGGGCCGCTTGGCCGTCGCCAAAATCCGACCCTCATCGTCCACCAGGCCCGCCTTCAAATTGGTGCCGCCCACGTCGATTCCGATATACATCCCCGCGCCTCCTGTCAGAGCTTGCCGCCGTCAGCACGCAGATCCACCCGCTGGGCCAATACCTCCGCCGCATTGTAGCCATAGCGGCGGTGACGGTTGTTCATGGCGGCCACCTCCACAATGCTGGCCAGATTTCGGCCCGGCCGCACGGGAATGGTGACGATGGGCACCTGCAAGTCCAAAATATCCGTAAAATGGTCGTCAATGCCCAGGCGGTCATAAATTTTACTCTGATCCCAAGGCTCCAAGGCCACGATTAAATCCAGTTGTGCCTCGGTTTTGATGGCCCGCATTCCAAAGAGCTGGCGCACATCAATCACGCCGATGCCCCGCAGCTCGATATAGTGGCGAATCACCTCCGGCGCGGTGCCCAGCAGTTGGTTGGAAACCCGGCGCAGCTCCACCGCGTCGTCCGCCACCAGACGGTGCCCCCGCATAATCAGCTCAATGGCTGTCTCGCTCTTGCCGATGCCGGAATCGCCGGTAATCATCACGCCCTCGCCATAGACGTCCATCAGCACGCCGTGGCGGGTGATGCTGGTGGCCAGCACCCGATTGAGATACTCAATGGTGTGGCTGGTGAAATCCACCGTGGTTTCCTCCGTGCGCAGCAGGGTTTTTTCGTGGGCTCGGGCGCTTTCCAAGCACTCCGGCAGGCACTCCAGGCCCCGGGAAATCACCAGCGCCGGAATGTCGTGGAGAAACAAATCGTCAAAGCATTTGCGGCGCTGTTTTTCCGTCAAGCCCTTGAGATACATGGTTTCCGCCTTGCCGATGACCTGCAGGCGGCGGGGGTCGAAGTAGTCGTAAAAGTCGTGGAATTGCAGCCCCGGCCGGTTCACGTCGGTGATGGTCAGCAGCGACTCGTCAAAATCGCCGCCTTGGTTCAGGATCTCCAAATTGAACACGGTGACAAACTCTGTGATTTTCATACCATTTTCATACATCGTGATTCCGCACCTTTCTATGTCCGCCAAAGCCGTCTGTGCCTGGCAAAGCGGTCCAACGCCGCATATTTCTTTTCTGCTGCCTATTATATACGAAACGCCCGGTTTTCGCAACACTTTCGCCCGCTCTGTCCCCGGCGTCTTTCCCCCCTTCTCGCAGGGGCCGGCGACCGGCTTTTCCCCGGCGTGAGGCCCGCCCGGGAAATCTCCCCCGGTTTCCCTTGCCCGCCGGAGAAAACTGGGCTATAATAAAGCCATATCCCAACAAAGGAGGCGTTTCAATGCGCATTATGGCCATCGACTACGGCGACGCCCACACCGGCGTTGCCATTTCAGACCCCACCGGTTTTTTGGCGGGCTATGCCGCCACCATCGACGCTTACCGCCCGGAGGTGGTGGCGGACCGTGTCGCCGCCCTGGCACGAGAATACGGCGTGGAAGAGCTGGTGCTGGGCTACCCCAAAAATATGGACGGGTCCCTGGGGCCCCGGGCGGAAAAATCCGAGGCAATGGCGATTCTTCTGCGTGAGGTCACCGCCCTGCCCGTGACACTGTGGGACGAGCGGCGCACCACCATCGACGCCCATCAGATTCTCTTCGCCGGTGGAAAAAACGCCAAGCAGCGGAAAAAAACCGTGGACGCCGTGGCGGCATCCCTAATTTTGGAGGGCTACCTCACCTTTAAGAAAAACTAAGCGGAGCGGCCTTGCCGCTCCGCTTAGTAGAAACAGTTTGATATTACGCCTTCACCGTGCCATCGGCGTTGAACAGCGGCAGCTTTTCCAGGTATTGAATGTCATCGCGCAAAGCCGCGTCGCCCTCCGCCAGCACCGCCACCCGGCCGGTGACCGTGCCGCCGGCCGCCGCTACCAAGGCCTCCATGGCCTGAAGCGAACCGCCGGTGGAAATCACGTCGTCCATCAGCAAAATCCGCTTGCCGCGAATTTGGTCCGCGTCTGCCCGGCCCAGGTACAGCGCCTGTTCCCCGGAGGTGGTAATGGACTGGTCCGCCACGCGGATGGGGTCGGTCATATAGGCCTTGCGGCCCTTCCGGGCGATAAAATAATTGGTTGCGCCGGACTGCCGCGCCATCTCGTGAATCAGGGGAATGCTCTTTGCCTCGGCGGTGAGCATATAGTCATAGCTCTCCCGCGCCGCCAGCTTTAACAGCTCCCGTGCGCAGGCAACGGTCAACTCCGCGTCTCCAAACACGATAAATGCGCCGATATACAGTTCGTCGGTGACCTTGCAAATGGGCAGCTCCCGTTTCAGGCCCGCCACAGTCATCGGATAAGTATACATCGCTTGCCTCCCTCTCATCCCTCCACGTATATGTGAGGATGTTCTATAATCGGCATCCTCCCGGACACCGCCCATTATTATACAGTCTTTCTCGCAGTAAAGTCAATATGTGCTTATTTTTTGCCGCCCCATTTTCAAAAAGTCCTGCACCGGTTATCTGAAAAAGCAAATGCAGATATAAGGGATTTGAGACTTGTACATCCCGTACGAACGTGATAGACTGAATAGAATAAGTCAGGTGAATTTTTAAGCAAGATAAGCGAAAAATCGCGTAAGTATTTTAAGGAGGATGTTTTGATGAACGCATATCTGTCCAGTGTCATTGAACACGTAAGAAAAACACATGCCGATGAGCCCGAATTTGTGCAAACCGTAGAAGAGGTATTCTCTTCCATTGAGCCTGTGGTTGAAAAGCATCCCGAATATGAAAAATGCGATCTGCTGACCCGCATGGTGGAGCCTGAGCGTATGTTCACCTTCCGTGTGGTTTGGATGGCGGACGACGGCACTTGGCACACCAACACCGGCTATCGCTGCCAGTTCAACGGCGCGATTGGGCCTTACAAGGGCGGTTTGCGGTTCCAGGCCAACGTGTATCCCGGCATCATCAAATTCCTGGGCTTTGAGCAGGTCTTTAAAAACTCCCTCACCGGTCTGCCCATCGGCGGTGCCAAGGGCGGCTCCGACTTTGACCCCACCGGCAAATCCGACGCAGAGGTCATGCGCTTTTGCCAGAGCTTTATGCAGGCTCTGTATCGCTACATCGGGCCGGACATCGACGTTCCCGCCGGTGACATGGGCGTGGGCGGCCGGGAAATCGGCTATCTCTTCGGCGAATATCGCCGCTTGAAGGGCTCCTTTGAAAACGGCGTCCTCACCGGCAAGGGCTTTAGCTACGGCGGGTCCCGCATCCGTCCCGAGGCCACGGGCTTTGGCGCGGTGTATTATCTGGAAAACGTGCTGAAGCACTTTGGCGAGAGTATGCAGGGCAAAACCATCGCCGCCGCCGGTTTCGGCAACGTGTGCTGGGGCATTTGCAAAAAGGCCGCCGAGCTGGGCGCGAAGGTCGTCACCCTCTCCGGCCCCGACGGATATATCTATGATCCCGACGGCGTGATCACCGAGGAGAAGATCAACTACCTGGTGACCATGCGCAACTCCGGCCGCAACAAGGTCAAGGATTATGCCGACAAGTTCGGCGTGGAGTTCCATCCCGGCGAGAAGCCCTGGACCGTGAAGGCCGACGTGGTGATGCCCTCCGCCATGCAAAACGACGTACATATGAAGGAAGCGGAGCAAATCGTCGCCACCGGCACCAAGTATTACATCGAAGTGGCCAATATGCCCACCACCAACGACGCGCTGAAATTCCTGATGGCGCAGCCCGGCATGGTGGTTGCCCCCTCCAAGGCTGTCAACGCCGGCGGCGTGGCAACCTCCGCATTGGAAATGGCCCAGAACAGCGAACGTCTGGTTTGGTCTGCGGAAGAGGTTGACAAGCAGCTCCACCAGATTATGAACACCATCTACCAGATGAGCGTGGACGCGTGCGAGGAGTACGGTCTGGGCTACAACCTGGTTGCCGGTGCCAACATTGCGGGCTTCAACCGCGTGGCGGACGCCATGATGCAGCAGGGTATTTTCTAAGAAACTGAGCAAATAGGGGCGGGAGAAATTCTCCCGCCCCTGTTTTTCGCAAATTTTTGTGGATTCAAGAGAGCGGACCGCATATGCGGCCCGCTCCGGCTGATTTATGAGGGAATCTATTTCACTGGAGCCCATTTTCCCGATTCCACCTGTTTATCAATTTCGGCTTTTACTATTGTCCAGCTTTTGTCAGCAATCACGATTGTATCGTTCTTTGTATTTTTGGCGGCATACCAAGTGTTCGTAGTCGTATCGTAAATGCAGCTGGCATGCCAATTTGTTGTACGATCCTCCCGCGCAAATAAATAGCTGTTTTCAGATTTTATATCGTAATACGGCTGGACATAATAGGTGCTTCCATTCAAAACAACGGAAGGCCAAGCTCCGTATTGATCTTGATAATGCTTTCGAAAAAGGTCATTATTTTTATGTTTTATTCCAAGTTTTTCCCAATTCTTCACAATATCCGAAAAGTTTTTCTGCACTGTGGCTTCTATGGACGCTGTTCCGCCGTGCTTTGAGCAAGAAATCAGATT
>JAVVPH010000077.1:0-7950 GCA_036655835.1 Oscillibacter sp. | reverse complement strand
GGCGGGATGCCCAAGTACCCGCCAATCGTACTGCCGCAACGGAAATTGCAGGGCCGCAACGACAATAGCGGCTCCGCGGCCCGTCCGCCGGTCAGTGCCCAATATATCCACAAAAAGCCGGAGCGTCCGCACTTTCGTGCGAACGCTCCGGCTTTTTTTCGTTTTTCAGGCCAGCTCCGCCTGACCGGTGTAGAGCTGATAGTACCGCCCGTGCTGGGCCAGCAGCTCCTCATGATCGCCCCGCTCGATGATTTCCCCCTGCTCCAAAACCATGATGGCCTTGGCGTTGCGCACGGTGGACAAGCGGTGGGCGATGACGAACACCGTCCGCTCCGCCATCAATTGGTCCATGCCCTGCTCAATGAGTTTTTCCGTCCGGGTGTCGATGGAGGACGTGGCCTCATCCAAAATCAGCACGGGGGGATCGGCGCAGGCCGCCCGGGCGATGTTCAAAAGCTGCCGCTCCCCCTGGCTCAGGTTGCCGCCGTCACCGGAGAGCACCGTCTGGTAGCCCTCGGGCAGATGGCGGATGAAGCTGTGGGCGTTGGCGAGCTTGGCGGCGGCTACCACCTCCGCGTCTGTGGCATCCAGCTTGCCGTAGCGGATGTTGTCCGCGATGGTGCCGGTGAACAAATGCGTGTCCTGCAGCACCGCCCCCAGGGACCGGCGCAAATCGTCCTTGCGGATGCGCCTCACGTCGATACCGTCGTAGGTGATGGTGCCGCTTTGAATCTCGTAAAAGCGGTTAATCAGGTTGGTGATGGTGGTTTTGCCTGCGCCGGTGGAGCCGACAAAGGCAATTTTCTGCCCGGGCTTGGCGTAAAGCGTGATGTCCCGCAAAATAGTGTTCCGCTGGTCGTAGCCGAATACCACCCGGTCAAAGCGCACGTCTCCCCGGACGGGAATCAAATCAAACCCGCCGGTGGCCAGGGGGATTTTCCACCCCCAGGTGCCGCTGCGCTGCTTTGTCTCCGTCAGGGAGCCGTCCCCGCCTTGGCGGGTGGGAACCAGTGTCACGTCGCCGTCGTCAATCTCCGGCTGGGTGTCCATCACCTCAAACACCCGCTCCGCGCCGGCAATTGCCGCCAGAATGGTGTTCACCTGCTGGGCGATCTGGGTGACGGGCTGGGCCACCTGGCGGGTGTACTGCAAGAAGGCCGCCAGGCCCCCCAAGTCTCCGCTGCGGATGGCCAACAGCGCCCCCACGCCGCAGGTGATGGCGTAGTTGATGTGGGAGAGGTTGCCCATGGCGGGCATCATGGCCCCGGCGTAGGACTGGGCCTGGGTGGCGGCGTTGCGATACGTCTCGTTCAGCGCCCCAAATTCCGCCTTGGCGGCGGCTTCGTGGTTGAAGACCTTCACCACCTTCTGGCCCTCAATCATCTCCTCAATATAGCCGTTCACCGCGCCGATGGCCCGCTGCTGCTGGGAGAAATAGCGGCGGCTCCGCCCGCCGATGGTTTTCACCACCAACAGCATGGCCCCCAGCATCACAAAGGTGATCAGCGTCAACAGCGGGCTGAGAATCAGCATCATGCCGATGGTGCCGAAAAAGGTCAGTGTGCAGGAGATCAAGCTGCCAAAGCTGTTGTTGATGGCGTCGGACACCGTTTCAATGTCGTTGGTGTAGCGGCTCATCAGCTCGCCGTGGGTGTGGGCATCAAAATACGACAGGGGCAGCGCCTGCATTTTTGCGAACAAATCCCCCCGGATGGCGGCCACCGTCTCCTGGGACACATGGACCATGATGCGGGCGTAGGCGAAGGACATCAGTGCCCCCAGGCCGTACACGCCCCCCATCACCACCAGCATTTTGGCTAGGCCGGAAAAATCGCCGGGCAGAATATAGTCGTTGATAATGGGCTTTAAGAGGTAGGACCCGCCCACGGAGCAGGCGGCGCTGACGACGAGGCACAGCGCCACCACCACCAGCAAAATTTTGTAGCGCCCCAGATAGTGCATCAGCTGCCCCAAGGTTTTGCGGGCATTTTTCGGCTTTTGAAAGCCGTGGCGATTGGGCCCGTGGCCCGGGCCGCCGGCCTGGGTCTTTTTTTCAGCCATCCATGCTCACTCCTTCCTGTTGGGCGGTATAAATATCCCGATAAATCTCGCTGGTTTTCAATAATTCCTCGTGGGTTCCCTGCTGGACAATGGCCCCATCGTCCAAAATGACAATCAGGTCCGCCCCCATGATGGAGCTCACCCGCTGGGCGATGATAAGTTTGGTGGTGTCCTGCAACGCGCCCGCCATGGTCCGGCGGATGCTGGCGTCGGTGGCGGTGTCCACCGCGCTGGTGGAGTCGTCCAGAATCAGCACCTTGGGCCGCTTCAAAATGGCCCGGGCGATGCACAATCTCTGCTTTTGCCCGCCGGAGACATTCACGCCCCCCTGACCTAAATCCGTGTCCAGGCCGTCGGGCATTTTTTCGATAAAATCATCGGCACAGGCGGCCCGGGCCGCCGCCCACAGCTCCTCGTCCGTGGCATCCGCCTTGCCCCAGAGCAGGTTTTCCCGAATGGTGCCGGAAAAGAGGGTGTTTTGTTGCAGTACCATGCTCACCGCGTCCCGGAGATGGCCGGTGGTGTAGTCCCCCACCGGGCGGCCGCCCACCCGGACCACCCCCTCCGTCGCCTCGTACAGCCGGGGAATCAGGGACACCAAGGTGGTTTTCGCGCTGCCGGTGGCCCCTAAAATGCCCACCGTCGCGCCGGAGGGAATGTGCAGTGTCACATCCCGCAGATTCCATTCCGGGCTGTCGGGCTTGTATTTGAACTGTACGTGGTCAAACTCCACGCTGCCGTCCGCCACGGTGGCGGCGGGGTCGGCATGGTCGTCCCGGATGTCCGGCGTCTCGTCCAGCACCTCGCAAATCCGCTGTGCGCAGGCGATGGAGCGGGAAACCATCATCATAATCATGGAGACCATCATCAGGGACATCAAAATCTGGGTCACGTAGGTGAACAGACTGGTGAGCTTGCCCACCTCCAGCGTCCCGGCAAACACCATCTGTCCGCCAAACCACATCAGGGCGATAATGGTGCCGTAGACAATCAGCATCATAGCCGGCATATTGATGACCACCGCGCCGAAGGCCTTTTCCGAGGCCCGGCGCAAATCGTCGTTGCGCTTCTCGAATTTTTCCTGTTCATGGTCCTCTCTCACAAAGGATTTCACCACCCGAATGGCGGACAAATCCTCCTGCACCACCAGATTCACCGCGTCGGTGCGCTCCTGCAAGCGGCGGAACATGGGGCCGACCTTGGCCAGCAGCACCCCGATGAGCACCGCCAGCAGCGGAATTGCCACCAAAAACGCCCGGGACAGATCCGCGCTGATCCGCACGGACAGCACCAGTGCCGCCACCAGCATCACCGGCGCGCGGACCATCAGCCGCATCCCCATCATCAAGGTCATCTGCATGGCGTTGACGTCGTTGGTCAATCGGGTGACCAGGGAGGCGGTGGAGAATTTTTCGATGTTGGAAAACGCGTAATTTTGAATGTGGTCATATTCCGCCCCCCGGAGCGTGGCGCCAAAGCCCTGTCCGGCCTTGGAGGAGCACAGGGCACTGCCCAGGCCGAAGGCCATGGAAATCAGCGCCATGGCCACCATCAGTCCGCCCCGCAGTAAAATAAACCTCGCGTCGCCGGTGGCGATGCCCACGTCCACAATGTCGGCCATCACCATGGGAATCAGCAGCTCAAACACGGCCTCCGCCGCGGAGGCCGCCACCCCCACCGCCATCCATTTTCGATAGCCCCGGGTGTAGGGCCAGAGTTTTTTCAGCATTGTGCCCGATCCTCCTCCAGATTGCGCACCACCCGCTCCAGCAGTGCCCGAAATTGTTCCGTCTCCTCCGGGGAAAAGCCCCGGGTAATCACTTCCTCCGCCTCGGCAAATCCGTGGCGGAACAGGGCCTGCTTGCTCTGCCCCAGTGCGGTGAGGGCAATGAGCTTGCGCCGTGCGTCGCTCTCGTCCGCCGTGCGGCGCACCAGTCCTTTTTCCACCATCCGGTCCAAAATTCCGTTGATGGTGGAGGGCTTCACCCGCAAAAATTCCGTCAGCTCCCCCTGGGGAGCCTCCCCGCCGCCCCGCTGTAAATACAGCAGCACATGGGTCTGGGCGGGGGTCACGTCGTATTGGGACAATCGCGCGTCCATCCGCTCCCGGGCCAAATGGGCGGTGCAGCCCAACAGCGGCCCCAATGCTTTTCGATCTGGCATTCCGCGCCTCCTTTTTTCTGCAACCGCCGCGTTCCGCCGCAATTGCTTAGCGTCCTAATCATTAGCAGGCTAAATATTAACACAAATTTTCCCCGGCTGTCAAGGGGGATTTTGCCAATCTTTTTGAACGAATTGTGAACGTAAGCCCTTGATTTTACTGGGGTTGTAAACAATCTGTGAAGTGTCGCCCCCACCCATTGACTTTTCCCGGTTTCGCCTGCTATGATACGTTCAACAAGCACCCAGCTTGTGTTTAGATAGTCCATTTTCCCTCTCCTTTCTCTATATCATACACAAAGGCGGAACAGCGTATGCTGTTCCGCCTTTGTGTCGCTTCCTTCAAAAAAAGCGGCGGCTTTTTTTGATTTGGCAGGACAGCGCTGCGGCGCTGTTTCGCGCCCGATGGCGCGGGTCATTGTGTTTTCCCGAGGTACACGCCCCCGGGAAAACGATTTAATTTTGCGCCACCTCTCTCGCATCCTTTCACCCATCCATAAACCGAGGCGGAACAGCGTATGCTGCTTTGCCTTGGTTTGCTTTTTTCCCTCTGCCGGTGCTTTTATTTATTGATAATCAATAAATAATCGTTGACAAACGATATTTTTGGTGGTAGGATACAGAAAAAAGGAGGCCTGACCATGGAATCCACCGCTATTGCGCGCATTGCCCGGATTTTAAAGCATCTGGTGACCATCACCTTCGCCTGCAATCTGCTGATTCTCCCCTTGATCCCCAAGCTGGTGCAGTATCTCAATCCCGCGCTGTATACCGCTTTCGGGTACGACAGCCAGCAGATCTGGAGCGATACCCGGTCCGCCGTGCTGGTGGTCTTTCTCTGGTTTTGCGGCGTTTGCACCGCCGTGGTACTGTGGCAGGGCCGCCGGGTGCTGGACACCATTCTCCACGGCACCCCCTTTGCGCCGTCCAACGCCGTGAGTTTAAAACGCGCCGCCCTCTGCGCCTTTGGCATTGCCGCCGCCGCGTTGGCCCGGACGATATGGGGCATTTTCTATTATCAAACCCTCCGCCCCCTCGCCACCTATAACGCCCTCTTCGTCCCCATATTCGCCATGGCAGGTCTTTTGTGTCTGGTCATGTCCGCCCTCTTCCGCCAAGCGGCAGAGCTGAAGGCGGAGAGCGACCTGACCATATAGGGGGCGGCATATGGCAATTTTGGTGAATTTAGACGTGATGATGGCCAAGCGAAAAATGTCCCTAAACGAGCTGTCCCAGCGGGTGGATGTGACGTTGGCCAATCTCTCCATCCTAAAAAACAACAAGGCCAAGGCGGTGCGCTTTTCCACACTGGAGGCCATCTGCGCCGCGCTCAACTGTCAGCCCGCCGACCTGTTGGAATATGTCCCCGACTCCGAATAGGCCCCTTTCTACAATTTTCATGTGAGGAGTTTTAGCCATGCCAAAAAAACAGCTCCGCCTCCTTGCGCTGATACTGCTGCTTGTCCTGACCACTGCCTGCGGCAAAACCGGTCAGATACAAGATATCTCCCGGGTCCTCGGCGTGGATGTGTCCGCCGGAACCCTCGTCACCAGCGCCGATTCACACGGCGGCTTTCACGGCGATGGACGCTGCTTTGTGGAGCTCAGCTTTGATGCCGCCTCCACCCTCGATGAAGCCCTAAGCATCGACAGGGGTTGGCATCCGCTGCCCTTCACCGAGCCGCTGCACACGGTGGTATACGGGGACGAAACCCCCGCCGCCACCAGGGGTTCCTTAGTGACAGACGGAGACGGCGCTCCGCTTTTTCCCACGGCAGACCAGGGCTATTTCTTTTTTCTTGACCGGCACAGTCAGGCCGGCAAAACAGATACGGCTCTGTTGAATCGTGCTTCCTACAATTTTACCATTGCCCTCTACGACAGCGGTAGCCAAACCTTGTACTATTACGAATTGGACACCTGATACCGGAACCTGAGGGCCTGCACCGTTCTGTCCCACCCGCCGCCCTCGCATTGCCGGGACTCCCCGGGTCCACCCGCCGATTTTTTAAAATTTGTTCCGTCTGGAAGAGACAGAACGGTCAATAAGGAGAAGTTCCTATGGATATTTCCGAAAACGCCCTCCCGCCGGAGGGCTTGGCGAAGCCTACCCCAAAACAGCCCAAGCTTTACGAAATGGACCGCAAGGACCGTCTGGCTCTGGTCCTGGCACTTCTGCTCTGCCTGTTGGCGGTGGACGGCATTTTGTGGCACGGCCCCGGTGCCAGCGTCACCGTGTGCGTATTTCTCTGGTACGCCGCCGTCCTGTTTTACCTCGGTCCCACGCCCCTTCTCCGCCGGGAAAACCAGGTCCTGCTAGTAGCCAATCTCCTGCTGGCCGCCGTCTTTGCCCTCAGCTCCAACTGGTATTTCCGGGGCTGGAATTTTCTGGCCCTCTGCGCCCTGCTGCCCATCCACGCGTTTTCCCTCTCCGGTGCCGCCACGCTGTGCTGGTGGCAGCCCGCCATGCTGTGGGAGCGGTTGCGCCTGCTCTGCGGGGGGCTATTTTGCAATCTGGGAGCCGCCCCCGCCGCCCTCCTCCCCGCAAAAGCAAAGGGAAAGCGTCTGGTTCCCCTCCTCTTAGGCGGCGGACTGGCCCTCATTTTCTTGGCCATTCTCCTCCCCATTCTCTCCTCGGCGGACGCGCTGTTCGCCGCCGCCACCGCCACACTGCGAAACTGGGTAGCGGACCACTTCACCCGCGCCCTGTGGAAGCTGACCCTCGCCCTGCTTTTGACTCCGTTTTGCTTCGGCCTGCTCCATCGTCTCCGCCGTCCCGGGCCGCCCAAGGCCTCTGCCGCCGGGAAGTCCCGGACCGCCGATCCGTCGCTGTTTGTCGTTCTCCTGCTGACGTTGGATGGACTGTATCTGGCCTTTTTGGCAGTGCAGTCGGCGGGATTGTTCGGCGGCGAGGCCTATTTGGCCAGTCACGGCCTCTCCTATGCCGACTGGGCCCGCAGCGGCTTTTTCCAGATGGTGGGCGTCACCGCGGTCAACCTCTCCGCCTTGCTCGCCGCGCTGACCCTCTCCCGCCGGGAGGGCAGGCACTGGCAGGCCCTGCGCCTTGCCGCCGCCCTGCTGCTGACGGAAAGTCTGGCCCTGCTTCTCTCCGCCTGTTGGCGGATGACGCTGTACGTCGCCGCCTATGGTCTGTCCTTCAAGCGGGTGATGACCTACTGGGGCATGGGGATGATGCTGTTGTTTCTCCTGTTTGCCGCCTGGAAGCTCCACCGGCCCGATGGCTCCTTCTGCCGTCTGGCCTTTCCTGTGGCTCTGGCGGGCTGGCTGCTCATCAACTGTGTCCCCATCGACCTTCTGGTGACCCGAGACAGCGTGGACCGCTATCTGGACGGCCGCAGTGAAACCATCAGCATCCACTATCTCCTTTACAGTCTCTCCTACGACTCCCTGGCCCAGCTCCGCCGACTGGACGGCACACTGCACCCCGCCGATTGCGACAGCGCGGCCTGGTACTGGCTGCCGGAGGAAACCCTGGCCACCGTCTTAGGTGCCCGCCGCCAAGCCGCCCGGGAGGACTGCGCCGACTGGCAAACCTGGTCCCTCTCCGCCTGCCTTGCTGTCAACACGCAGTAAACCGGGTCTTGTGGCAGTTGTACGTGATTGTATTTCCGCCCGCTTTGTGATAGAATAATAAGATACAGGCCATTCATGTAGGGGCGGGTAGAGATTTGGGGAAAGGCGTGTTTTTATGAGAAAATTGCAGGAATA
>JAVVPH010000076.1:0-7961 GCA_036655835.1 Oscillibacter sp. | reverse complement strand
CAACCAACAATCTCAGGCAGGTGAGCCACAGGGAGCTGATGCCAAATTCCGAGAAGAGATATTGTCCGCAGGTGCCGGACAGTCCCCAGCACACACCGCCGATGGTGGAGCAGAGCATACCTCGTAAGGTATGTGTTTTTGGTTTGTTCAAGTGCTTTTCTCTCCAAAATGGGGCTGTCGCAAAGTTGCGACAGCCCTGATATTTACCGAGTTTCAGCGGAGCAGGAAAAAATCAGCGCTTTCGCTGCTTTTCCGCCTCGCAGTAAGCACAGCGGTAGGTGTGCTTTCCAGGGTCGCTGAGCAGGAAAATAGAGTCCAACTGCGGCTCTGCCACAGTGATGCAGCGGGGGTTTTTGCAGTGGATGACGTTGACCAGCTTTTCCGGCAGGGCCAGATGCTTTTTCGCCAGACGCACGCCATTTCGGATGATGTTTACGGTGATGTCCGGGTCGATGTAGCCCAGCACGTCCAAATCCACTTCCAGAGGGGAGTCGATTTTGATGATATCCTTTTTCCCCATTTTGGCACTCTTCACGTTTTTGATAATGGCCACGGAGCAGTCCAGCTCGTCCAGATGCAGATATTTATAGATGTCCATGCACTTCCCGGCCTTGATATGGTCCAGAACCACGCCGTTTTGGATGCTGTCGATATTCATATTATTGTCGTCTCCTCTCATCAAAGTTGAATGTCCAGTAGCTTTAAAATCAGCGCCATGCGGATGAATTTGCCGTTTTTCACCTGTTTCCAGTAGGCGGCCCGGGGATCGGCGTCCACGCTCACGGTGATTTCATTCACCCGGGGCAGGGGATGGAGAATACACAAATCCGCCTTGGCGGGCAGCAGCTTTTCCGGGTCCAGCACGTAGGTGTCCTTCAAGCGGATGTAGTCCGCCTCGTTGAAAAAGCGCTCCTTTTGCACCCGGGTCATGTACAGCACATCCAGCTCCGGCATGGCCTCCTCCAAGCTGGCTGTCTCGGTGTAGGCGAAGCCGTGTTGATCCAGCACGCTGGTTTTCAAATACTCCGGCAGTTTCAGCTCCTCCGGGGAGATGAACACGAATTTGATGCCGCTCTGGCGGCTGAGGGCGTGAACCAAAGAATGGACCGTCCGCCCAAACTTCAAGTCCCCGCAAAAGCCGATGGTAAAATCGTCCAGCCGTCCCTTTTCCCGGTGGATGGTCAGCAGGTCCGTCAGGGTCTGGGTGGGGTGATTGTGTCCGCCGTCGCCGGCGTTGATCACGGGGACCTCCGAGTGCATCGCCGCCGCGTAGGGCGCGCCCTCCTTGGGGTGGCGCATGGCGATGATGTCGGCGTAGCAGCTCACGGTGTGGATGGTGTCCCCCACGGTTTCGCCCTTGGAGGTGGAGCTGCTGGCGGCCTCGGAAAAGCCCAGCACGCCGCCGCCCAAGGCCAGCATGGCAGATTCAAAGCTGAGCCGGGTGCGGGTGGACGGCTCAAAAAACAGCGTGGCAAGCTGGCGGCCTTTACAGCAATCTGCATAGACTGCGGGATGGTCCAAAATGTCCTCCGCCGTGGTAATCAGGTCACTGATTTCAGAGACAGATAGGTCGGTGATGTCGATTAAATTGCGTTTAGCCATTAAAAAGCCTCCTTTGTTTGCTGCCAACTCTCATCGGCGGGGTTGGCGCGGAACTGTTTCAGCCGCGCGATGTCCTCCGGCTGGATGCGGCCCTCTTCCGCGGCCACTTCGCATACCGCGTCCAAATTGCTCAGGCTGTGGTTGATGACCTGGGCCGCCGCCATGCGGTCAATGCCCTTTTGCATCCCGTAGGTGAAGATGGACACAATGCCCAGCACCTCTGCGCCCGCTTCCCGCAGGACCTCCACCACTTCAATGCAGCTTCCGGCGGTGGAAATCAAATCCTCCACCACCACCACTTTCGCGCCCTTTTCCAGCTTCCCCTCGATTTGATTGCCCCGACCGTGGTCCTTGTGGCCCGAGCGGACATAGCCCATGGGCAGTCCCATCAAATGGCCCACAATGGCGGCGTGGGCGATACCGGCGGTGGAGGTGCCCATCAGCACCTCACAGTCGGGAAAATGCTCTCCCACCAGTGCGCACAGCCCTTTTTCCACAGCGGTGCGGACGGCGGGGGCGGTCAGGGTCAGGCGGTTGTCGCAGTAGATGGGGCTTTTGATGCCGGAGGCCCAGGTAAACGGCTCATTGGGCCGCAGGAATACCGCCCCGATGGACAGCAAATCGTGGGCAATCTCGCGTTCAAAGTTCATATGTCAAATTCCTCCTCAGATATAAATTTACAAAAATACCTCAGCAAATGCTTCAGCCGATAAAATCCCGGATGGCCCGGCGATAGGCGGCAACAGGGTCCGCCGCCTGGGTGATGGGTCGGCCCATCACCAGATAATCACAGCCCGCCCCGCCGGCCTTTTCCGGGGTCATGACGCGTTTTTGGTCGCCGATTTCGCCGTCGGCAAAGCGGATGCCGGGGGTGACGGTCAAAAAGCCTGCACCGCAGCGCGCCTTCACCAAAGCCGCCTCCAGGGGGGAGCAGACCACGCCGTCCAGTCCGCAGTCCGCGGCGTTTTTGGCGTAGGATAGCACCGTCTCGGCCATGGGCGTTTCAATGAGCAGTTCGTTTTTGAGGGCCGCCGCGTCGGTGGAGGTCAATTGGGTCACGGCAATCAACAGCGGCCGGGTGCCGTCGGGCCGGGTCAGGCCCTCTAACGCCGCCCGCATCATCTCTCCCGCCCCTGCGGCGTGGAGATTCACCATGTCCACGTCCAGCCGGGAGAGGACACTCATGGCCCGCTTCACGGTGTTGGGAATGTCGTGGAGCTTCAAATCCAGAAAAATTTGATGCCCGCGGGCCTTGATTTCCCGCAAAATCTCCGGCCCCTCGGCGTAAAACAGCTCCATGCCGATTTTCACAAAGGGCTTTTCCTCCGTGAAGCGGTCCAAAAATGCCAAAGTCTCCGCCCGGGTGGGGAAGTCCAGGGCAATCATCACATCTTTTTTCATCGTGTTTACCAGTCCTTTCATTGCCTAAATCGAGGTAAAAGGGGGTGCGCGTCAGCCATGGGCGGCGCCGGTCAAGTCTGCGATTTTGGTGGTGCCCAAGCGTTCACACAGGGCGGGCAGCCCGGCGAGAATGGTTTTGCAGGCAAAGGGGTCCCGCAAATTCGCCGCGCCGATTTCCACCGCCGTGGCACCTGCCAGCATCATTTCCGCCACATCCTCGGCGGAGGAGACGCCCCCCAGGCCGATGATGGGCAGCTTCACCGCCTCGTACACGTCCCACACCATCCGCAGTGCCACGGGAAAAATGGCGGGGCCGGAGAGTCCGCCGGTGCGGTTTGCCAGCAGGGGACGCTTGGTTTTCAGGTCAATCCGCAGACCCAGCAGGGTGTTGATCAGGCAGATGCCGTCGGCTCCCGCGTCGGCGCAGGCCCGGGCAATCTCCCCAATATCGGTGACGTTGGGGGTCAGCTTCATGAACACCGGCTTCCGGGTCACCGCCTTCACCGCCCGGGTCACCTCGGCGGCGGCGTGGGGGTCGGAGCCGAAATTTTTCCCGTCGCCGTGGACATTGGGGCAGGATATGTTCACTTCCAAAATCCCCACATTTTCGCAGGCGTCCAGCTTGCGGCAGTTCTCCGCGTACTCCGCCAGGGAAAAGCCGCCCACATTGGCAATCAGCGGGCCGTGAAACAGCCGGGCCATGTTGGGGATTTCCTCCGCAATCACCGCGTCCACTCCGGGATTTTGCAGGCCCACGGCGTTGAGCATACCGCTGGCCGTCTCGGCAATGCGGGGTTGGGGATTGCCCAGGCGGGCCTCCCCGGTGGTGCCCTTAAAGGAAAAACTGCCCAGCAAATTCAGGTCGTACAGCTCCGCAAATTCCCGCCCGTACCCAAAGGTGCCGGAGGCGGGGATAATGGGATTTTTCAGCGGTACGCCCGCCAGTGAAATGGATAAATCTACCATAGTATCTCCTCCTTCCACAGGATGGGGCCGTCCTTGCAGATGCGCTTATAGCCCCCCACCACAGGGATGGTGCAGCCCATGCACGCGCCAAAGCCACAGCCCATGCGGGCTTCAAAGCTGAACTGCCCGCCGTGAAGCTGGGGCAGGGCGTGGACCGCTTGCAGCATGGGCAGGGGACCGCAGACGAAGCCGTAATCGCAGTCCGTGCGCCGGACCAAATCGGTGACAAAGCCTTTTGTGCCCAGGCTTCCATCCTCGGTTGCAATGAACACATGACAGCCCAGGGCCGAAAATTCCGGCAGATAAAACGCGTCCCCCTCGCTGCGAAAGCCCATGGCTACCGTGGGGGTTATTCCCCCTTTTACCAGCCGCTGGGCCAGACCATACAGCGGGGCAAGGCCGATGCCGCCGCCGATTAAAATGGGCTTTTCGCCGCAGAGCCCTATGTCAAAGCCGTTGCCTAGCCCCGCCAAAACGTCCAGCTCCGTGCCGGGGACACAGCGGGCCAAGGCCCGGGACCCCTCGCCCAGCACCCGCACCAACAGCAAAAGCGTTCCGTCGGCCCAGTTGCAGATGGAGATGGGCCGCCGCAAAAATTTTCCCGGCAGCTCGATGTTCACAAACTGCCCGGGTCTGGTGATGGCGGAGGTATCTCCGCTGAGCACCAGCTCGTAGGTGTCGGCGGTTAATTGCTGGGTATGCTCTAGGGTAAAGAGGGTTTTATTCATCACTGTTCCTCCTGTCGCAAGGCGGAGTAAACGATTTCCCCGCCGCAGATGGTCATGGCCACGGCGGCGGATACGGCCCAGCCGTCAAAGGGGGTGGAGCGGCCAAGAGAGCGGAAGCGCCCGCTGTCAATGGCATGGGGGCGGTGCAAATCCAGCACCGTCAGGTCCGCGATTTCCCCAATTTCCAGAGAGCCGCCGGGCAGACCGAAAATCTCCCGGGGGCGGAGACACAGGGCGTTCAGTAGCACCGTCAGCGGCACTGTGCCCGGCTCCACCAACTGGGAATACAGCACGGCGAAGGCCGGCTCCAGTCCCACAATGCCGTTGAGACTGTGGAGTCCCCGGCTTTTTTCCTCAGCGCTGTGGGGGGCGTGGTCGGTGGCGATGCAGTCCACCGTGCCGTCCAGCAAGCCGCCAATCAGCGCGTCCCGGTCGGCGGCGGAGCGGATGGGGGGATTCATTTTAAATCGCCCGTCCTCCGCCAAATCCTCGTCGCACAGCAGTAAATAGTGGGGCCCCGTCTCGCAGGTGACAGGCAGTCCCTCCGCCTTGGCGGCACGAATCAGCGCCACGCTCTCCTTGGTGGATACATGGCACACATGGTAGCGGCAGCCGGTTTCCCGGACCAGAGCCAGGTCCCGCTCCACCTGTTTCCACTCGCTCTCCCCGGGACAGCCCACCAAGCCGTTTTTCTTGGCCCAGGGGCCGTCGTGGACCTGCCAGCCCTTGGGCAGCAAGCGGTTGTCCTCGCAATGGGCCACAATGGGCCTGTCCAGTTGCTTGGCAAGGAGCATGGCGTCGCGCATGGCGGCTTCGTCCTGCACCCCTCGCCCGTCGTCGGAAAAACCCACCACCCGGGGGGCGATTGCCGCCATTTCCGCCAATTGCGTGCCGTCCTCGCCCTGGGTAATCGCGCCGTAGGGGTACACGTGGATGCAGGCGCTTTGTGCAATCGCGTCCAGTTGCACCTGCAAATGGGCCGGACTGTCCGGCACTGGGTTTAAATTGGGCATGGCGCACACTGCCGTGTAGCCCCCTGCGGCGGCGGCCGCCGTGCCGGAGGCCATCGTCTCCTTATAAGAAAATCCAGGCTCTCGAAGATGAACATGCACATCAACGAAACCTGGAACCACGAGATAATTATGCAATTCAATGACAGAAACGCCGTCCCGAGGAACGGAAACAATACGGCCATCTTCCACCGCAACGTCCCGGTTTTCAAAGCGCCCGTTCAAATAAACGGTTGCGCCGCTCAACAGCAAACTCATCGTGTTCTCCTCTCTTCGTCTTTCAACTCCTAATATTATCGGAAATACGTCCGCTTGTCAACGGGTTTCCGACAGACAAGCGTACAAAAAACCGGGCTGTTTTGCGCCGCTTTTCTGTTATTTGTCCGGTTTGCTCCCCTTCAGTATGTGCCACGCACCGCCGAGTATCCCCAAAAATGACCGAGAAGGCGGTTAACCCTCTCGGTCATCTGGCGTTTCAAAAAAAATTTCACCGTGCTCCGCCTCAAATTCCCGGATACAGCGGTGAATCAAATAGAGAATCTGCCCGTTGCCGCTGCGGCCTTCATAATGTGCGATAAAGTGCAACTTTCCGTGGGTCTCCTCATCAATTTTAATACCAAGATGCTTGCTTTTTTCCACAAGATTGCCCTCCTAAAAATATGCGAAAATATAAGTTGATTATATGGAGAAATCTCGGTATAATGTAAATATGTACTTAATATAAGTATCATTATATTTTGGGAAAATGGGGCTGATTTCGACAGAATTTGTAACTTGCTTTTGATATACTGTCAGACATGGATTTTCAGCAGAATCGGGAAGGAGCAAGGACTGTGACGGAAGGCGAATTGAAATTTTGTTTGTTATGCGGGACGTTGGAAGACGCCATCGAGTTGATAGATGCGGGGAAATTGGAACGTGCCAAAGCCTTGTTGGAGCGGACCTTGGAGCAGGCCCGCCGCATTGCCGGAGAGGAAAAACCGTAAAAAAGACAGAGCGATTGCAACCAAAGTTGCAATCGCTCTGTTTTATCCTGTGGGGAGAGCGATTGCTCTCCCTCATTTATTTTTTCAGCGTCTCCACCCACTGCCCATACCGGGTCAGATTGGCGGCACAGGCGTCGGCGTCGGCCCCCTGTGTGAGGACATAGACCTTGATTTTCGGCTCCGTCCCGGAGGGGCGCACCAGCAGCGTGGTGCCGTCCGCCATCTCAAAGCGCAGTACGTTGGAACCGGACAGCTCCATGGTGCTGCTGCTTCCGGTGGTGCAGTCCACCACCAGCCCGTCGGCGTAGTCCTTGCGCACCACCACCGCCACGCCGCCAATCTGCTTCGGCGGATTTTGCCGCAGGGACTGCATCAGCTTTTCCATGTCCGCCAAGCCGTCCAGCCCCGGCATCACCAGGTTGTGCGTTTGCTCGGCGTAGTGTCCGTATTTTTCGTACAGCTTCTCCAGTGCGTCAAACAGCGTCATGCCCTGGGCGGCGTACCAAGCCGCCATCTCCGTGAGCATCATGGCGGCGGTGACGGCGTCCTTGTCCCGCACATAGTCCCCCAGCATATAGCCGTAGGATTCCTCGTAGGAGAAAATGACCTTGCCCTCGCCGCTTTCCTCTAGGGCGTTTTTCTTCTCCGCCATGAATTTAAAGCCGGTGAAGGTGTCAAAGCAGGCCACGCCGTTTTGCTCCGCCACTTTTCGGGCCATCTCCGTGGTGACAATGGTTTTCAGCGCCACGGGATTTTGGGGCAGCCGCCCGGTCCGCCGCATGGCACCGATGAGATAGTCCAGCAGCAGCACGCCGGTTTGGTTGCCGGTGACAGGGCGGTAATCCCCCGCCTTGTCCCGAATCATCAGCCCCACCCGGTCGCTATCTGGGTCAGTGCCCAGAATAAAGTCCACGTCCTGTTCCTTTGCCAGAGCCACCGCCAGGTAAAAGCCCTCGGGATTTTCCGGGTTGGGGGAGACGACCGTGGGGAAATTCCCATCCAACACCATCTGCTGGGGCTCGCAGAGAATGTGCTTCACGCCCAAGGCCCGCAATGCCTCCGGCACCAATTTGTAGCCGCAGCCGTGGAAGGGGGTGTACACCACTTTGAAGCTGTCCGCCACCTTGGCCACCGCCTCCCGGTCCAAAATCTGGGCCGTGACGTTTTCCATAAATTTCCGGTCCGTCTACTCGCCGATGGTTACAATAAGCCCCGCTTCATCCCCCTGGGAAAAGGGCAGCTTTTTAACGCAGGAAAAAATATAAATT
>JAVVPH010000075.1:4166-8063 GCA_036655835.1 Oscillibacter sp. | reverse complement strand
AGCAGATGAACTAAGGCCCCGGGGGACTGCGTACCCGCGCGGGGGCTGAAATGCCCCAAAGCCCGGCGGGCAAATGACTCCCAAACAGGTGGTGCCCCTTGCTAAACGGTGATTTTCACGGTTTTGTGGGCATGAAATAGAAAAAATCCCTCTTCGCTTTTTGGGCGGAGAGGGATTTTTGAATATCGATGCAGATAGTGGATGGGAATTATGCCTCTGTCTCCAAAATCAGGGGGCAGGCGCTGTGGGCCAGCACGTCGATTAGGCCGTAATCCGTCAGACCCAAATCCGGCACGGTGGGAAGGGAGATGAAGGAGAGGGTCATAAAGGGCGAGGGCATTTCACAGCCCAAGGAGCGGACGGCGGCATTGGCCTGGTCCATTTGGGCCATGACCTCCGGCGCGGAAAGGGGACTCATCAAGCCCGCCAGCGGCAGAGCCACGGAGGACAAAAGCTTGCCCTCCGCCACGCAGGCGAAGCCGCCCTGCAACCGCTCCAGCTCCCGAGCTGCCAGCAGCATATCCGCGTCGTTGGTTCCCACCACCACGATGTTGTGGTGGTCATGGGACACGGAGGAGGCCAGCGCGCCGGTACGCAGGCGGAATCCCCGGACAAAGGCACTGGCCACCCGGCCGTTTTTGCCGTAGCGCTCCACCACAGAGAGCTTGAGCAAATCCCGGGAGGGATCAGCGGCAAGCTGACCGTTTTCCACGTCCAGCCAAGCGGAGTCCGCCCGGTTGATAATTTGGTTGGGAATCAGGTCAATGACCCGGCAACAGGCGCGGCGGCCCTGGGCGGGGATGGCGAAGTCTGCCGCGCTGAGGGCGGGGGAGAGATGAACGGTGTGGAAAAGCTGGGGAGGATAGGGTTTGGACGGGGTGGGGAGGGCCTTGCCGTCCCGGGCCACCACCTTTCCATCCTTCAGCACCAGACTGGGGTGGATGGTGTTCAGATCCGGCAGTAGCAGCAAATCCGCGAAGCGGCCCGGCGTCAGGGACCCCAATTGGTCCTCTAAACGGAAGTGACGGGCGGTGTTGATGGTGGCCATTTGGATGGCCTGCATGGGAGAGAGTCCCGCGTCAATGGCAAGCTGCACATTGTAGCTGATGTGACCCTCTGCCGCAATGTCCTGCACGTGTTTATCGTCGGTGCAGAACATCAGGTGCTCGGTGGGCAATTGGGCGAGTGCCACCGCAGAGAGCAGTTCTTTGCCGTTGCGCTCGCTGCTGCCCTCCCGAATCAGGACGGAAATGCCCACCCGCAGACGGTCGCGCAATTCCTCATAGGTGACGCACTCGTGGTCGTCCGTGAGGTGGCCGGCGGCGTACATATTCAGCTCCAGTGGTCCCAGACCGATGGCGTGGCCGTTGCAGACCTTGCCTGCATCCAATGCGGTAAGAATTTTTTCCAGATATTCGTCCCGCAAATCCAGCACCTTGGAGGGGTCCAGCTCACCTAAGCTCACGCTGGCCTCCTTGGCCAGCAGGCGGCGGACCTCCACAGGGCCTAGCACGCCGCCGGTGGTTTCCAATCCCGGCGCGGTAGGGACCCGGGAGGGGATTTCCAACAGCATCCGAAAGGGCAGGGCCTCCGCCCCATCCACCAGAGCCAGCAGCCCCTCTTCCCCCGCCACGTTGGCAATCTCCATGGCATCCACCAACAGGGTGGTGGTGCCCCAGGGGACAATCACCTCACTAAGGGCCTCCGGCGTGAGGAGGGTGGTTTCTACATGGACGTGGGCATCAATCAAGCCGGGGATGGCAAATTGCCCGCCGCAGTCGATGATTTGCTCCGCACCCACAGTGGGAAGCGGGTCAATGGCGGCGATGCGCCCGTCGTAAATGCTGAGGGAGGCGGGGCGGATTTCACCGGTATACACGTCTACCAAACGCAGATTGGTCAGCAGCAAATCCGCCTTGCGGCGGCCTCCGGCGGCTTCCAATTGGCGCTTGAATTGGTCAATGCGTGCTTGCATAGCCATATCAGATCACGTCCTTTACAGTTTTGTCAGGTCTCGCACAATGTTCAGGCGAATCAGGTCGGTGTCGATATAGATGTTGCCCAAAAGCGCGGGCTGGTTGGCGCTGTCAAAATTGGTAATTTCCAGCAGCACCACGGATTTTACCGTCCCCTCCGGCACGGAGAAGCACTCCCGCAGAACAGGGAGCTGATCGCTGTCCGCCGCACGGATATTGATAATGTCCCAGGTGATGTCCACGTGGGCCGCCATGCGGATATAATCGTAGATGGAGCCGGGCATTTTTTCATGCTCCTTCCAATCCACGCCGGAAAATCTGCGGGCGTCCACGGTGTCGATGCAGTACATACAGGGTTTCCCGTCGCCGCGATAAATGGAGTGGACCTCTGTGACGCGGTCAAAGGGGAAGAGGTTCAATTTGTGGCCCCGGTCCTCCGCCGGCAAATCCTGCTGAAAGAGTACATCCATGGTGGGGCGGTAGCCATTTTTTAAAATGAGGTCGTACATATTGACACGGGGGTACAGGGTGGTCTCCACGCCCAGCGCCGGGGGATTGACATAGGTGCCGCTGCCGTGACGGCGGATAATTTTCCCCTCTGATTCCAACGCTGCCAGCACAGCGCGGATGGTGCTGCGGCTGACTTGAAATTTGGCGGCAAGCTGATTTTCAGAGAGCAGGCGGGTGCTGTATTCAAAATCCATGCGGCCAATCAGCTCTAAGAGCTGTTGGCGGACACGCCCACGCAGATTGTGATCAAGAGCATCGTTTTCCAATGGGGGACACCTTCCTTGCTTGTGAGATGATCAGCGCTGCTTCCACGCTTGCACCCACGCGTCGAAGGCGGGGAGGTGGTGCTGACCCTTGATGGAGTACTGGAAAGAGTTGCGGGCCAGAGCAATCAGCTCGTCCTCTCCAAAACCCAGGTTTTCGACTACGCCCTCATACTCCCAGAGGAGATTGCCCACGTAGGGAGGGTCGTCGGAGCTGATGGAGCAGGGCACGCCTTGGTGCATCAAGGGCTTGAGGGAGTGGTCCGCAGGCGTGGGGAACAGGCGGGTCATGGCGTTGGAGCGGGTACACATGGCAAGGAGAATCTTCCGCTCTGCCAATTCACGAATCAAAGCCGGGTCATCAATGGCTCGGACGCCGTGGTCCACCCGCTGACAGCCCAACACATTGATGGCATCCCAGATATTTTGGCAGCCGTCGTCCTCACCGGCGTGGGCGGTTTTGTAAAGGCCCATTTTCCCGGCAAGCTCGTAGGCCTCCTTGTGGAGGATACAGGGATAGCCCTTTTCCTCGCAGTCCATGCCCACCCCGGCGACCATATCCAGATACGGCTCCAAATCCCGCACAAAGGCGGTGCATTGTTCCGGGGGGAGCGTGCGGTCAATTCCGGCGATGAACACCATTTCCACGCCGAAATCCTCTAGGACGGCCTGACGGCCAATCTCGTAGCCCCGCATGACCACGTCCATGGGAATCCCCCGCTCCTGATTGAGGGGGTAATCCAGATGCAGCTCCTGATAGACAATATTTTGCCGCTTTGCATCCTGGCCCAAGTCATAGATGACGTCGAAATAGTCCTGCTCATAGAGACAAACGGAGTTAATCAGGCGGTCACACTTCATAAAGGAGTCCAAATCCACCACCTGCTCGGCAATATAGGCCTTCATGCCCGCCTCGCAGAGGAAGGGCAGCTCCACCACGTTGCGATGTGCCAATCGCAGCGCGGTGCGGGCGGGGATGGACCCCTCAATATGGATGTGATTTTCGCCCTTGGGCATTTCCAGAATCAGTTGCTGTAAACGGGGGCTTAACATGGCAGTTCCTCCTTTTGATTGACTGCGGCGTTGCCGCGGACACCGGCCATCAACAGGCCGACGGTTTCACGCTGGGCGTTTTTCTGGGGTAGCTG
>JAVVPH010000075.1:0-4156 GCA_036655835.1 Oscillibacter sp. | reverse complement strand
GGGCCATAATTTGGCCTTGGTAGAGGACCATCACCGTGTCGGATAGCTCCAACACCTCGTCCAGCTCCGTGGACAGCAGCAGCACGGCCGCGCCCCGGTCCCGCTCCTCCACCAGGCGGGATTGGATGTATTTCGTGGTGCCGATATCTAGCCCCCGATCGGGGTACACGGCAATGATGAGCTTGGCATTTCGGTCCAATTCCCGGCCCACTACAAATTTCTGCTGATTGCCGCCGGAGAGACGGCCCGCCTGCTCCTGAACGGAGGGGGTTTTCACCTCGTATTTTTCACAGAGGGCTTCATTCAGCCGGGTGATTTCCTTCCATTGGAGGATGCCGTGGCGGGAATAGGGGGCCTTGTCATAGCTCATGAGAAGGAGGTTTTCGTTGACGGACAGCTCCTTCACCATGGCCATGCGATACCGGTCCTCGGGGATGTGGGCCACGCCGTGGCCCAAAATTTCCTTGGGCCGGTTGCCCGTGACATCCGTGCCGTCCATGGAGACGGTGCCGGAGGCGGGGCGGAGCAGACCCATGATGCAGCGGACCAATTCGGACTGGCCGTTGCCGTCCACGCCTGCCACGCCTACAATTTCCCCGGCGCGGACTTGAAAGCTCACATCCCGGAGGCGGGAGACGTTTTCCCCATCGGTATAGCAGAGCTTTTGGACCTCCAGCATCACCTCGCCTGGGGTGGCCTCCCGCTTGTGGGTCACAAGGTCGATGGACTTGCCCACCATCAGCTCCGCCAGCTGCTCGTGGCTTTTAATGTCTGAAATGGCCAGGTTGGCGGCCACCCGCCCCTGCCGCAGCACCGTGCAGCGGTCGCAGATGTCCATAACCTCCGCCAGTTTGTGGGTGATGAAGATGATGGTCAAGCCCTCCTGGGTCAATTGGTGCAGAAGGGTGAAGAGCGTGGCGGTTTCCTGGGGGGTGAGGACGGCGGTGGGCTCATCTAAAATCAGGAGCTTCGTGTCCCGGAAGAGGGCCTTTAAAATCTCCAGCCGCTGCTGCTGCCCAATGGTCAGATTTTCCACCTTTTCCCAGGGAGACATGGGCATATTGAATTTTTCCGCCAAAGCGGTGAACCGCTTCGCCGCCTGGTCCAAATTCAGCTTGAAGCGGCTGATTTCCTTGTAGCCCAGCATCACGTTTTCAATCACCGTGAGGGCGGGAATGAGCATGAAATGCTGGTGGACCATGCCGATGCCGTTGGCGATGGCCTGACGGGAGTCCCGGATGTCCAATTTTTTTCCGTCCAGATGCAGTTCCCCCTCGGAAGGTCCGTACATCCCATAGAGTATGTTCATCAGGGTGGATTTTCCGGCTCCATTTTCACCCAAGAGGGCGTGAATGTGGCCTTTTTCCACGGTGAGACTCACATCGTCGTTGGCCACCAGAGTTCCGAAGCGCTTGGTGACATGACGCAATTCTAAATATGCCATAGCGAACTCCTTTACTCTTTTGTGTACGCCAACGCCGTGGCGGCGGGCGCCCGGGATTTGCGGATGAAACCGCAGACGGCGAACAGGGTGATGAGGTAGGGCAGCATGGTGATAATCTGGTAGGGAATGCCGGTGCCCAGGGCTTGGATGCGGAATTGCAGTGCCATGCCCGCACCGAAAATCAGCGACGCGCCCAACACGCCCACGGCGGAATAGGCACCCAGTACCACCACGGCCAGCGCCATAAAGCCCTTGCCGGAAACCATACCCTCGGTGAAAAAGCTCAATTGACCCATGGACATGAAGGACCCGGCCAAGCCCGAGAGAAGGCCGGAGAGCAAAATGGTCCACCAGCGGGTGCGAAGGACGTTGATGCCCAGCGTGTCGCTGGCCCGGGGATTTTCACCCACAGAGCGCACTTGCAGACCCACATGGGTCTTCTTCATAATATACCACACAACAGGCACTGCGAGAAAGGCCAAATAACAGACCAGGGATTGCTGAAACAGCACGCCAATCACCGGGAGCTGACTCAAACCGGGGATATTCAGCGGGGCATAGGTGGCAATGGTGGGCACGCCGCCGGCGGTGTGAAACACAATGCGGTTGAGGGTGATGGTCAGTCCGCTGGCGAAAATATTGATGGCGGCACCCACCACGGTCTGGTCCGCCTGCAAATTCAGCACAAAAAAGGCGAACACGGCGGAAAACAGCATGGTGGAAAGCATGGCAATCAGCGCGCCGCAGAGGGCGGAGCCGGTCCAGTAGGACCCGGCACAGCCCATCAGCGCACCCAGCAGCATAAAGCCCTCCGTGCCGATATTGACAATGCCTGCGTTGGCGCTGAATACCAGGCCCAGGCCCGCAATCAGCAGAGGGGTGCCCATACGAACGGTGGCAGAGAGAAAGTTTGCGATGTCCTCCATGTCAGGCCACCTCCTTTACGGGCTGATTTTTCGGGCTTTTGTGGAGCCTGTGGTAGTCAAACAGCTTCTTTCCCACCACAAAGAGGATGATGAAGCCTTGGAGCATATAAATGGTGGAGACGGGGACGCCGCTTTTCATCTGCATTTTGTTGGAGCCGCTTTTCAGCGCGCCGAAGAGGAGACTTGCCAGCGCGATGCCGCCGGCGGAGCTGCCGCCCAGCAGGGCCACTGCCACGCCGTCAAAGCCGATGCCGTTGAAGGCGTTTTCCATAATGCGCAGCTGCACACCCATCAACTCGCAAGCCCCTGCAAGCCCCGCGAAGCCACCGGCTAAAAACATGGACAGCAGCGTGTTGCTCCGGGGATTCATACCCGCGCACTCACCGGCGGTGCGATTTAGGCCGATGACCCGCAGCTCGTAGCCCCGGGTGGTGTGAAAAAGGAAAAACTGATAGAATATCAGCGCCGCAATGGCCACCAGCAGGCCCGCGTGGAGCCGCGTACCCTCCAGCAGACGGGGGAGCTGGGCCGTGGCCAGCATTTGCTTGGACTGGGCGAAGTTACTGCTAGCGGAAAGGTCCTTGATAGGGCCTGCGATCATGTAATGCACAAAATAGAGGGCCACATAGTTGAACATGATGGTGGTAATCAACTCGCTGGCACCAAAGCGGTTTTTCATCATGGCGGGTAACAGGCCGAAAATTGCCCCGCCTAAAAAGCCTGCCAAAAGCGTCAGGGGAATGTGGATGGCGGCGGGCAGTGCGCTGAGCTCGGTTCCCACCAGCACCGCGCACAGCGCACCCATGTACACTTGTCCCTCCGCACCCAGATTTACCACGCCGCAACGCTTGGCAATGGCGTAGCTTAGGCCGGTGAGTGCCACGGGCACGGCCTTGTTCAGCGTTTCACCCCAGGCGTTCATACTGCCAAGAGAGCCGCTTAAAAGACCGCCAAAAGCGGTCAGGGGATTAAAACCCAAAAGTGCAAAGACAATGCCGCTGATGAGAAACGAGGCGCAGATGGACACGACGGGAAAATAGACCTTATCGAAGGCACGGCTATATCGCAGCCGTTTTTCTTGAATTTCCATGGGAGCTCCTCTCCCCGCGCACACGCGGGCCGTTGATTCCTGTGAAAATGGGAAAAGAGGAGCGCGGCGATTCTATTTCGCGCTGCGCTCCTCTTTGTATCCTGCTGTATTAGCTCAGCGCAATGGTCACCTCGCCGGCAGCCAGGGCGGCGTATGCGCCCTGAATGAGGGTCTTGCTCTCGTCGCTGAGGGCCTTGCCCGCCTCGTACCAGTCGGACAGGTACACCACGCCGTCCGCGGCACCCAGCTTGACAACGCCGGTGTCGCCGGTGAGCTTGCCATCCAGGAAGTCCTGATAGGCCCGCTCATAGACAATGGAGGTGTCCTTAATCACGGCGCAAACCACGGCGTTGGGGGCGATGGTGTTCTGCCCTTCGCCGGAGGCTGCTGCCAGAATGCCGCCTTCCTCCGCGGCTTCCACTACGCCCAGAGCCGCATTGTCGCACATGGGGGCAATGGCATCCACGCCGGTGCCGATCATGGCCTTGGAGAGCTCCTTGGCGGCAGCCACGTCGGTGAAGCTGCCCACCATGGTGGCGTTGATTTTCACGGCCTCGTTGATGTATTTCGCGCCGACTTCAAAACCGGCCCGCCCGTTGAGGATGGGGGTGATTTCCATGGCCCCCACGAAGCCCACCTGACCGGATTTGCTCAGCGCGGCGCAGATGGCGCCCTGCATGAAGCCCTGGTCCTCGT